>JAFEGC010000145.1 GCA_018240265.1 Pseudomonadota bacterium
CGCAATGCTAGCATTGCGGCCCTGTGCAGTAGGAGTCGCGCGAATGTCCGCAGTCAAACCCATCACCCTCGCAGTCCCGGCCCAGGGACAGAAAATCACCATCAAGGATGGCAAGCTGGCCGTCCCCGACAACCCCATCATCCCGTTCATCGAAGGGGACGGCACCGGCCCGGATATCTGGCGCGCCAGCGTGCGGGTCATGGATGCGGCCGTGAACAAGGCCTACGGCGGCAAACGCAAAATACACTGGATGGAGGTCTTCGCCGGCGAAAAATCCAACAAAGCCTTCAACACCTGGCTACCCGATGAAACCGTGAATGCCTGCCGCGAGTTCCTGGTATCGATCAAGGGGCCGCTGACCACACCGGTGGGCGGGGGCATCCGCTCGCTGAACGTGGCGCTGCGCCAAATGCTGGACCTGTACGTGTGCCTGCGTCCGGTGCGCTGGTTCAAGGGTGTGCCCTCGCCGGTGCGCTCGCCCGACAAGGTGGACATGGTCATTTTCCGCGAGAACACCGAGGACATTTACGCCGGCATCGAGTTCGAGGCCGGCAGCGCCGAGAACCAGAAGTTCCTGGACCTGTTCAAGCAGAATTTTCCCAAGAGCTACAACAAGATCCGCTTTCCGAACAGCTCGGGCATCGGCATCAAGCCGGCCTCGCGCGAGGGTACCGAACGGCTGTTCCGCGCGGCAGTGGAGTACGCCATCGCCAACCGCCGCAAGAGTGTGACCATCGTGCACAAGGGCAACATCATGAAGTTCACGGAGGGCGCCTTCCGCAACTGGTCTTATGCCCTGGCCGAGCGCGAGTTCCCGAATCAGACCTACACCTGGGAGCAATGGGAGCGCACCAAGGCGGCCAAGGGCGAGAAGGAGGCGAACGCCGAGATGGACGCGGTGAAAAAAGCCGGCAAGGTCATCATCAAGGACGCCATCGCCGACATCACGCTGCAGCAGGTGCTGACGCGGCCCGACGAGTTCGACGTCATCGCCACCATGAACCTGAACGGCGACTATCTCTCGGATGCGCTCGCGGCGCAGGTGGGCGGCATCGGCATCGCGCCGGGAGGCAACATCAACTACATCACCGGCCATGCCGTGTTCGAGGCCACGCATGGCACGGCGCCGAAGTACGCCAATCTCGACAAGGTAAACCCCGGCTCGGTGATTCTCTCCGGCGAAATGATGCTGCGCTACATGGGTTGGACGGAAGCTGCGGATGCCATCATCACCGCCATGGACCGCACCATCGGTCAAAAAACCGTGACCTATGATTTCGCGCGCCTGATGGAGGGCGCGAAGGAAGTGAAGTGCAGCGAGTTCGGGGACGCGCTGATCGCCAACCTTTAGATGGCGCTGCGCGAACTCATGTCCCCGATCCGGCCACCGGGCCATCCGGCCCGCTGAAGCGCGCGCAGATGGCGGACCTTGCGCCGGCCACTCCGGCCGACTCGGACGAGTGCGCGCAGGCCATCGTCGATGCCTTCGTCGGCTACAACGCCGATTTCCGCACCATCACCCGCCGCGCGCCGCAGCGCTTCGAGGCGCGCGACTGGATCGCCAGCCAGCGCGACGCGGTCGAACGTATCGAACTGTATGACCGCTACGTGCGACAGATCATCGCGCAGCTGGAGGAGCGCTTCGGCGTGAACGTGCGCGATCGCGCGCTGTGGATCGGTGCGAAGTTCCGCTTTGCGCAGCTGATCGAGTCCATGCCCGACAACGAGTTCATGAAGACTTTTTTCAGCTCGGCTTCACGCAGCCTGTTCGGCACGGTGGGCTTGGACCCGGATATCGAATTCGTGGCCCTCGACGTCGACCCGCTGCGCGGCATCGGCTCAGCGGTGGTCACTAACGTCTACGTCAACCGCGGCTCCCTCGACCTGCTGTTCGAGGAGCTGCTGGCGGACTTCCGCTTCAAGACTCCGTACAAGAATTTCGAGAAGACCGTGGCACTGACCGCCGCCGCTGTGGCCGCGCAATGCCAGGCCCGGGGCGGCACGCGCGAACTGGACAGCGTGGAAATCATCCGTCCCGTATTCTTCCAGATCTCGCGCGCCTATCTGGTGGGGCGCATCAACGGCAGGGGCTGGATGCTGCCGCTGGTGATCGCGCTGAAGAACACCGACACCGGCGTGGTGGTGGACGCGGTGCTGACCACCGAGGACCAGGTCAGCGTGGTGTTCAGCTTCACCCGCAGTTACTACCACGTGGATCTGGAACGGGTGGGCGAGGCGGTGGTGTTCCTGCGCGCCATGCTGCCGAAAAAGCCCACCAGCGAGCTGTTCATCGTGCTGGGGCGGGCACGGCAGGGCAAGACCGAGCGCTACCGCGAGCTGTTCAGGCACCTGGGCCAGTCGAGTGACCAGTTCGAACACGCCGCCGGCGAACGGGGCCTGGTGATGGTGGTATTCACCCTACCCTCCTTCGATGTGGTGTTCAAGCTCATCCGCGACCGCTTCGCTTATCCCAAGAACATCCTGCGCGAGGAGGTCATCGCCAAGTACCAGATGGTATTCAAGCACGACCGCGCCGGACGACTGGTCGATGCGCAGGAGTTCAAGCGGCTGCGCTTTCCTTTGCGCCGTTTCTCGAAGGAACTGCTCGATGATCTGCTGTCGGAAACGGCCGGCACCGCCCACGTAGACGGCGAAGACCTGATCATCGACCACTGCTACATCGAGCGGCGCATGACGCCGCTGAACCTCTTCCTGCGCAGCGCGCCGCGTCCCAAGGCCATCGCCGCGGCGCTGGAGTACGGCCAGGCGATCCGCGACCTCGCCTACACCAACATCTTCGCCGGCGATCTGCTGTTGAAGAATTTCGGCGTTACGCGCCATGGCCGCGTGATTTTCTACGACTACGACGAGCTGTGCGCGGTGACCGACTGCAAGTTCCGCGACCTGCCCACCGCTACCAATGAAGAGGACGAGATGCGCGGCGAGTCATGGTTCTACGTGGGCGAGTCGGACGTGTTCCCCGAAACCTTCATCAACTTCCTCGGCTTCGACGATGAGCTGAAAGAGATGTTCCTGAAGTTCCACGGCGAGATCCTCACCGCGCAGTTCTGGCGCGGCGTGCAGGAGCACCTGCGGCACGGCGAGCTGATGGAGGTGCTTCCCTATCAGCCGACGCGGGTGAATGCGTTGGGCAGCGCGTAACGTCCCGCTCCCCGGCAGATCAGACCAAAACATTCAGCCATATTCTTCACGCGCCTGCCGTGCCACGAATGTTGCCACGCTGCGCCAGCAGCGATTTGCGCTGATCTACGAACAGCCCCAAGTGCTCGAACACCGGGCTTTCCAGCACCATCTCCTCGACCAACAACTGCGGGTGCATGGTGTGCGCTGCCAACACATGCGCCGCATGTACCGTGGCCGCGAGATCGGACTGCGCCGAAAGGCGGTAATCGCGCCAGTCGATGGCGCCGGCCTGGACGTCCGGCGCGATGCGCCAGCCTTCCATGAGCACGCGCGCGAACGCCGGGTCGAATTCCATCACCAGATCGCTCAAGGTGCGCGTATCCAGCGCGGTGCGCTGTTCCATCTCGAAGCGCGCCAGCACGCGCAAGCTGAGCGCTGCGCCCGTGCGGTGCATCAGTGCAGCGAGGAACGCACTTTCCACATGCCGGCGCCGCAGCCGCGCGATTTCCTTCGCCCACAATCCCGCATACCAGGCTTCACGCCAGAAGTCCTCGCATTCGGGGTCATGCCCCGGCGCGCAAAACACCTCGCTGCGCAGCATCACGGCAGTGGCGATGTTACGCACCTCGCCGATGTTCAGCCAGGAGATGGCCTGCTGGAGCGAACCGATGTTCGAGCGCGGCCGCAATGCGGGAGAGTTGACGATGCGCATCACCTCGCCCGCCAGTACCGGATCGGATTGCATGACGCGCGCGTACTGCGCGCCGTCGGACGAATCCTTGGCGGCCAGCTCCGCGAGCTGCGCGCATACGCGCGGCATCGGCGCGACGTTCTGCGGTGCGGCCAAGGCCGCGTTCAGGTAATCACGCGAGGCGGCGCCCAGATCGGGGGTGACGATCAGTCGCGATTCCAGCGGCATGGTGCAAACCTCGAGATGCAGTGACGCATCTCGGGCGCATCGGCCGGCAGGGTGAATTCTTGAGCGGCTTTAGGTCAATTGAAGGCGACTTTGAGAGCCTGGTCAAGGTCCACGATCAGATCGTCCACGTCCTCGATGCCGATGGACAGCCGTACCGTGCCCGGGCCGATGGCCGTATGCCGGCGCTGCTCGTCGGTGAACTCGCCCCCGCCCAGCAGACTCGGCGGCATCACCAGCGATTCGGCCGAGCCCAGGCTCGCGGAGATGGAGAAGAATTCCAGCGCATCGGCGAACCGCCTGCCGTAATCCAGTCCGCCATCCAGATCGAAAGTGACCACCGTGCCGAAATCCTTCATCTGCCGCGCCGCCAGCGCGTGCTGCGGATGGGAGGCAAGGCCGGGATGAAAAACACGCCGGACCTTCGGATGCGCCGACAGGAACTGCGCCACCCGCAACGCGCTGGCGCACTGGTAATCGTAGCGCAGGAAGTAGGTGCGCATGCCCCGCTGCAGCAGGAAGGCCGCGTGCGGGTCCAGGGTCGGGCCCAGCGTGCCGATGTCCGGGCGGAGCGATTTGAGCAGCGCGCGCGAGCCGAGGATGGCCCCGCCCATGACATCGCCGTGGCCCGAAGCGTACTTGGTGAGCGAATGGATATGCACGTCGATGCCGAACTGTCCGTGGTTGTGGAAGCCGGCGAAGGTGTTGTCCATCACCGCCAGCGCGCCGTGCGCATGCGCCTGGCCCACCAGGTATTCGATGTCGGCGATCTTGGTCACCGGGTTGGTGGGGCTTTCGAACATCACCAGGCGGGTGGGCGTTTCCGCCAGCACGCGCTCGATGCCGGCGCGGTCCTCGATCGGCAGCAGCGTGTGCCGCACGCCATAACGGCCGAGGATCTTCTGGATCATGTGCCGCGTCGGACCATAGGACTCGATGAAGGCGAGGATGTGGTCGCCGGCCTTGCACAGCGCCGTCAGCGCCACCGCCACCGCGCCCGCGCCGGAAGCCGTCAGGATGCAGTCCTCCTGGCCCTGCAGCTGTGCCAGAAGCTGTTCGAGCTGCCGCAGCGTGGGATTGGACTGGCGCGAGTAGAAAAAGCCCGCGCGCTGACCGCGCAGCATCTGCTCGGTCTGCACGGTGTCGTCCAGGCTGAACTTCACGCTCTGGTAGATGGGCGCGATCAGCGGCCGGTTGTCCGCCGGCACCTCCACGGGCGCGGGATGCACGACGCGTGTACGGTCTTTCATGAGCAGGTCTCGGCCAAGGGTTTCAACGTCCGGCTTTCTCGAGCCGCGCGGCGCGCGCCATCCACCACGCCACGCTCACCATGATCAGCGTCACCACGGTGATGGTGATGGTGGCCAGCACGTTGATCTCAGGACTCACGCCCAGGCGCACCTTGGAGAACACCACCATGGGCAGGGTGCTGCTGCCGGGGCCGGAAGCGAAGCTGGAAATCACCAGATCGTCCCAGGACATGGTGAAAGCCAGCAGCCAGCCGGACAGGATGGCCGGGAAGATGATGGGCAGGGTGATGACGAAGAATACCTTGGCCGGATGCGCGCCCAGGTCCATGGCGGCTTCTTCCAGGGCGGTGTCGAAGGTGGCCAGGCGCGACTGGATGACCACCGCCACGAAGGCCATGGAGAAGGTGATGTGCGCGATGGTGATGGTGGTCAAGCCCCGGCCCGCCGGCCAGCCGAACATCTGCTCCATGGCGACGAAGGTGAGCAGGAGCGACAGGCCCGTGATCACCTCGGGCATGACCAGCGGCGCGGTGGTCATGGCGTTGAACAGCATGCGGCCGCGGAACCGGCCGAAGCGCGACAGCGAAAACCCGGCCAGTGTACCCAGAATGGAGGCGCCGGTGGCGTTGATCAGCGCGACTTTGAGCGAAATCCAGGCGGCATCCAGGATTTCGTCGTTGTCGAACAACGCGAAATACCACTTTAGCGTGGGCGAATTGTGCGCATCCCACACCGTCACCAGCTTGGAGGCGTTGAAGGAGAACACCACCATCGACAGGATGGGCACGTACAGGAAGGCAAAGCCGAAGCCCAACGCGCACAGGATGAACAACGAGCGCCGCTCGTTCACCTGCGGTCCCCCGCCGCCTCACGCGCCTGGATGCTCTGGTACCACATCATGAACGGCACCAGCACGATCAGCAGCAGGATGGCCACCGCGCTCGCCACCGGCCAGGCCCGGTTGGCGAAGAATTCATCCCACAGGATACGCCCGATCATCAGCGCATTGGGCCCGCCGAGCAGCGCCGGGATCACGAACTCGCCCACCGCCGGAATGAACACCAGCATGCTGCCAGCCAGGATGCCGTTGCGCGACAGCGGCAGGGTCACCTTGTAGAACGCCTGCCAGGGCTTGCAGCCCAGATCCTGCGCCGCCTCCAACAGCTGCCAATCCATCTTCTCCAGATTCGAGTACAGCGGCAGGATCATGAACGGCAGGTACGAGTACACGATGCCCACGTACATGGCGAACTGCGTGTACAGCATGGGAATGGGTTCATGGATCAGTCCCAGCCCCTGCAAGATGTTGTTGATCACGCCATTGGCCTTGAGCAGGCCGATCCAGGCGTAGACGCGCAGCAGGAGAGATGTCCAGAACGGCAGCACCACGAACAGCAGCAGCACGTTGCGCGTGGAGGGTGCCGAGCGTGCGATGCCATAGGCCATCGGATATCCGATGAACAGGCACAGGACGGTGGACACGAAGGCCACCTTGATCGAGTTCAGGAAGGCGTTGAAATACAGCGAGTCGGTGAACAGGAAGGCGTAGTTGTTGAAGTTGAGCTTGATGGCGACCAGGTTCTTTCCGGCCCACTCGAACAGCGGCTTGTACGGCGGTATCGCAAGGTCGACGTCCGAGAAGGAGATCTTCAGGACGATGATGAACGGCACCGCAAAAAACAGCAGCAGCCAGATGTACGGCACAGCCACCACGAAGGTGCTTCCCG
>JAFEGC010000146.1 GCA_018240265.1 Pseudomonadota bacterium
GTGGATAAGATCATCACCGCCCCCAAGACCAAGGAAGCCATTCGCATTCGAGACATGAACTCACCCTGCCCGACACACCGTCCGATCGCCGCGCTGCTGCTGTCGCTCGCGACCGGCGTCTTGTTCTCGCCATCCTCACTGGCGGCGGCCGCGCCGCGCGAAACCGCGCGCGATGCGGTGCTGAACCTGTATTCCTGGACGGACTATTTCCCCAAGCCGATCCGCGACCGCTTCCAGTCGGATACCGGCATCAAGGTGAATTTCGCCGTGTTCGACAACCCGGATGCGGTGGAAACACTGCTGTCGGTCGGACACTCCGGTTACGATGTGGTCATCGTCAACGCCTCGCCGCACTTGGCGCGCGAAGCGCCGCATGGCTTCTTCACCAAGCTCGACAAGGCGCGGCTGCCCAATCTCAAGCATGCCGACGCTCAGGTGATGCAGGTGTTGCAAGGCGTGGACCCCGGCAACCAGTACGCGGTGCCGTGGATGTGGGGTACCACCGGCATCATGTATGACCGCGAGCGCATCCGCGCAGCGCTGCCCACGGTGCCTGACAACCCGCTGGACCTGGTGATGAAGCCGGCCATCGCCGGCAAATTCGCGAACTGCGGCATCAGCGTGCTGGACTCGTGGGTGGACATCCTGCCGCTGGTGGCGCACTACCTCGGCCAGAAAGATCTGTCGACGGAGCCCACGGCACTGGCGGCGGTGATGAAGACGCTGGCCGCCATCCGGCCCTACCTGCGACGCATCGCCAGCTCCGGCTACTTCGAGCAGCTCGCCAACGGCGAGCTGTGCCTGGCCATCGGCTATTCCGGCGATGCGATGATCGCGCGGCGCATGATCCGCGAGGGTCACATCGACCGCAACGTCGTGTACGCCTTCCCGCGGGAAGCCGTGCCGTTGTACATCGACACGCTGACGGTCCCGGTCGATGCGCCGCATGCGGACGCGGCGCTGACGTTCATCAATTACGTGATGCGGCCGGACATTTCCGCCGCGGTGACCCGCGACATCGGCTTCGCCACCGGCAACGGCGCCGCAGTGGCACTGCTGCCAGCCGAGGTGCGCAACAACCCGGCCGTATTCCCGCCTCCCGAGGTCCGGGCACGGTTCCTGCTCGGGCGGGTGTACACGCCGGAGGAAACGCGTACCTTCACCCGTGCGTGGCAACGATTCAAGGCGGGGACCTGAACCCCGCATTTCATGGAACACTACAACCTGGAGATAACCGATGAACATCCCTGCCCGACCCCGACTGCCTGCCTGCCTGTGCGCCGCCCTGCTCCCCTGCGTCGCCGGCGCCGCGGACTTGCACGCCTCGGTCGAGTCGCAGCTGCCCTCGCTGGTGCAGACCTACAAGCACCTGCACGAGCATCCGGAGTTATCGCACCATGAAGAACAGACCTCGGCGTTGTTGGCGGGCGAACTGCGCAAGGCCGGCTACGAGGTCACCGAGCATGTGGGCAAGTACCCGGATGGCAGCCCTTCGTACGGACTGGTCGGCCTGCTCAAGAACGGCAAGGGACCAACGCTGCTGATCCGCGCCGACATGGATGCGCTGCCGGTGACGGAAGAAACCGGGCTGCCCTATGCCAGCCACGTGAAAGCCCAAAACGCCGCCGGCCAGGAAGTGGGCGTGATGCATGCCTGCGGCCACGACGTGCATACCACCACCCTGATCGGCACCGCCCGCGCGCTGGCGCAGCTCAAGTCGCAGTGGCATGGCACCCTGATGCTGGTGGGTCAGCCCTCGGAAGAAACCATCGACGGCGCCAAGGCGATGATGGCCGATGGCCTGTACGCCCGGTTCGGCAAGCCCGACATGGCCATCGCCCTGCACGACACCTTCATGGCACCCGCCGGCACGGTGCAGCTCACCAGCGGCCCCGCGCTTTCGGCCAGCAGCTCCATCGACGTGATCATGCGCGGTGTCGGCGGCCACGGCTCGGCGCCGCAGCTCGGCAAGGATCCCATCGTCATGGCCGCGCAGTTCATCAATCAGGTGCAGACCGTGGTCAGCCGCCAGGAAGACCCGCGCGACCCGGTGGTGATCACCGTGGGCAGCATCCACGGCGGCACCAAGCGCAACATCATTCCCAACGAAGTGAAAATGGAAATCACAGCGCGCACCTTCAACGACAAGTCGCGCGAGATCATGCTGGACGGCATCCGCCGAGCCGCCCGCGGCATCGCCATCGCCGCCGGCGTGCCCGAGGACCGCATGCCCATCGTCGAGAACCGGGAGGACGAATACACGCCGGTCACTTACAACGACCCGGCGCTGACTGCCCGGATACGCGCCGTCCTGGTCAAGACCCTGGGCGCCGGCCAGGTGGAGGACGTACCACCTTACACCGGGAGCGAGGACTTCGGGCACTTCGGGCTGGGCCAGACCAAAATTCCCACCGTCATCTTCTGGCTCGGTGCCATGGACCCGGCCAAGTTCGCCGCCGCCAAGGCGGAAGGGCGGTTCCTGCCCGGTTTGCACAGCAGCCGCTTCGAGCCGCTGCCCGAGCCGACGCTGCGCACGGGGGTGACGGCGATGACGGGGGTGGCGTTGAACTTGCTGGGAAAATAGCAAGACTCGGGGCTACCGAGTAGCGTGACGTTTGGATGACACGGGTGTACCGCAGCGCCCGGCCTGCCCGCTCACCATTGAGGCGCGCCCACCGCTGATGTTACCGCTGCGCTTGAGCCCCATCCGCGCTCGCGCAGTACACGCCCGAGTGTCTGATGCTCCGGCGAGGTGCAATCGCTAATCGTCTGCAATTGGCGACGGGCCGTGAAACTTTGCGCTGCTGTTCAACTGCCCTGTAAATCCCTATAGTTGGACAATAATTTAGCGCGATCTGCTTCTGGCCCGGATGCCGGCCGGCAGATTGCCGGTTCCGGCATCAAGGGAGAAGTTCAGGCGATGACCGAAGGACGCAAACGGGCGATCTCGATGCGGGTGAGTGTGGCGGACCTGCGCAAGATCAAATGCATCGCTCAACGGTTGGGTGTACGGGAATCGGATGTGCTGCGTTTCGCCATCAAGACCACGCTCACGCGCCTCTCACTCCTGTCGGACCCCGCCATCCGCGGTCGCTCGCTCCTACCGCTGTTCATCGACCCCACCAAGGAGCTGGCAGCGCATTTCGATCTCGATGCCCCCAAGCTCGACGAACTGATCAATGGGGGCGTGGATGAGGCCTCGCGACGGGTGCCGCTGGACGACCTGCACGGCATCGCCATGAACGGCGTGCCTTCGCTCTCCCCGGCTTTTCTGCCCCAGCCACCAGTGGTTCAGCCGACCCGGGGATTTCAGACCATAACCCATGCATCCAAATCGGACCGTCACGCAACGCCCAACCTGTCCCGCCATGCCACGCTGGCGGACACTGAATCCTCGGCCTGAAGGCTGAGCGCAGCATGGCAGCGGACGTACAAGCCTTGCCGAGTTTCACCGGGCACAAGACCGCGGGCGGCAAACCCAGCCTGTTTCAGCACTTGGCCGCCGTGCGCCGGCGGCTCAAACCCATGCTGCTGACCGCGGCTTGCATCGGCGGCGTGGCGTTGCTGGTCGCCTTTTTGTGGCCACCGACCTACCGTTCCATCGGCACCATCCTGATCGAGCAGCAGGAAGTGCCCACGGACTTCGTCCGCTCGGCAGTGTCAAGCTATGCGGACCAGCGTGTGCAAACCATCAGTCAGCGGGTCATGACTTCGGCCAACCTGCTAGGCATCATCGAAAAATACAACCTCTACCCGGACAAGCGCGACACCGCGACACGCGAGACCCTGGTCGACACCATCCGCAACGACATCGACCTGAAAATGATCAGCGCCGACGTGGTGGACCCGCGCCAGGGCCGGCCGACCAAGGCCACCATCGCCTTCTCGGTGAGCTTCGACAATCGCAACCCGCAGACCGCTGCGCGGGTCGCCAACGAGCTGACCTCGCTGTACCTGTCGGAGAACATCGAATCGCGCAAGCAGCTCGCCGCCGACACCGCCGGCTTTCTGCGCGCCGAATCCGAGCGCATGGGCAAGCGCGTGGCGGAACTGGAACAGAAACTGTCGGAGTTCAAGGCCAAGAACAGCGACAAACTGCCGGAGCTGTACCAGGTCAACATGCAGATGCTGGACCGCAGCGGTCAGGAACTGCGCGAAGTGGAGTCGCGCATCCGAGCACTGGATCAGCAGATTCTGTTTCTGGACGCACAGCTCACCCAGACCAGCCCCACCGGCATGGTGGTCACCGAGAACGGCGAGCGCGTGCTCTCTCCGCGGGATCGGCTGAAGCTCCTGCGTGCGCAGTACGCCACGGCGGCGGCGCAGTACAAGCCGGATCATCCCGACGTGCTGCGTTTGAAGCGCACCATCGAAGGACTGGAAGCGCAGCTCGGCCAGAATGGCGCCACCCAGAACGACACCCGTCGGGCGCTGGCCGCCGCGCAAGGCGAGCTGGATGTGGCCAGCAAACGCTATTCACCGGATCATCCCGACGTGAAGCGGCTGCAACAGACCGTGGCGCGCCTGCAAGAAGAGCTGAAGCAATCGCCCGCCGCGCTACCGCCCCCGCCTGACGAGAGCGCCGACAATCCGGCGTACGTGTCCATACGCACGCAGCGTGAAGCAGCCATGACCGAACGGACGGCGCTGATGACCCAGGCCGGCCAGACACGTGCGCGCATCGCGGAACTCGAGCAACGTCAGGCGCAGTCTCCGGGCGTCGAGCGCGAATACACCGGCTTGCTGCGGGACTTGCAGGGCGAACGCGCCAAGTACGATGAGCTGCGCCAGAAGGAGATGGAAGCGCAGCTGGTCGAGAACCTGGAAACCGAGCGCAAGGGCGAACGGTTCACGCTGATCGAGCCGCCGATACAGCCGGAGATCCCCGTCAGCCCGAAGCGCATGCTCATCGTGCTGCTCGGCGGCGTGCTCGCCATGGGCGCCGCCATCGGCATGATGTTCCTGCTGGAGAGCATCGACACCCGCATACGCGACCGAGACCACGTGATTCAACTACTAGGCGTGCCGCCGCTGGCCATCGTGCCCTACGTGGTGACCGCCGAAGATCAGCGCCAACGCCGCAAGACCCGCGCCTTCATCGCCGCCGGCGCGGTGGCGGCCCTGGCAATCGTTGCCGTGCTGATACACCTGTTCGTACGGCCGCTGGACCTCGTGTGGTACGGCATCCTGCAGAAATTTGGCGCCTGATCCGTGGCCGAACGACTCAAACAAGCCCTGGACCGTGCACGCGCAGAACGCGACGCCGCGCTGCGCTCGTCCGATGGCGCGTCGTCCCTCGCGGCGGACAGTGCCTCGCCGGTGCGGCGCCGGAACGAGCCACCAGCGCTGCCGATACGCCTGGGCACGCTGATCGGGCACGTGCTACCGGTGGATGCCGATCACCTGCGCCGAGAGCGCGTGCTGCCGCCGCAACTTCAGACTCCACCGGGTCCGCAAGGCACAGCCGCCCTGCAAGCGTACAAAATACTGCGCACACAGGTGCTGCAGCGCATGGACGCCCATCATTGGAACACCCTGGCCGTGATGAGTCCCATGTCGGGCGACGGCAAGACGCTCACCGCCATCAACCTCGCCATCACCATTGCCGCCGATCCCGGACGTTCAGCCGTGCTGGTGGATTTCGACCTGCGGCGGCCTACCATCGCGCAGCGATTCGGCTTTGCATCGGACCAGTTCGTCGGCGTGGAGGACGTACTACAGGCAGAACGTTCCCTGGAGCAGGCCTGCATCCGCCCGCAGGGCTACGAACGCCTGGTGGTGCTGAACGCCGCCTCTGCCGTCACCGGCTCATCCGAGTTGCTGAATTCCGCGGTCACGAGACGCATCATGAGCGAGCTGCGCGGCGGCGAAGCCGGACGCATGATCATCGTCGACCTGCCACCGCTGCTCGGCGGCGATGACGCCCTTGCGTTCGCGCCGCAGGTGGATGCGGTGTTGCTGGTGATCAGCGGCAACCATACGCGCTCGGCCGATGTGCTGCGGTCTTTCGAACTGCTACGCGACAAGCCGGTGGTCGGCACTCTTCTGAACCGCGCCACCGCCCTCTCCACGGGCGAGTACCCGTACTGAGGCTGAAGATGTACGAAAACTGGTTCGGACTGAAGGAACGACCGTTCTCGCTGGCGCCCGACCCCACCTACATGTTCCTGGCGCGCTCGCATCGCAGCGCGCTGGACACGCTCGAATACGGCCTGATGAA
The DNA here is from genome assembly GCA_018240265.1 of Pseudomonadota bacterium. GTDB lineage: Bacteria > Pseudomonadota > Gammaproteobacteria > Steroidobacterales > Steroidobacteraceae > TMP-86. Next base: position 6,221 of record JAFEGC010000146.1, read on the forward strand.
CCAGACGCCTTTCTGTCTCATCACCGGCGAGATCGGCTGCGGCAAGACCACGCTCATCCGCTATCTACTGACCAAGCTGGAAAGAACGGTGACCGTGGGCCTCATCAGCAACACCAACCGTTCGTTCGGCCGGTTGATGCAGTGGGTGTGCATGTCCTTCGGCTTGCCGCATCAAGGCATGGACGACGCGGCGCTGTATGAAGGCTTCATGCAATTTCTGATCGCGGAATATGCGGCCGGCAGGCATGCCGTGCTCATCATCGACGAGGCACAGAATCTGTCGGCAGAGCTGCTCGAAGAATTGCGGGTGCTGTCGAATATCAATGCCGACAAGCACATGGTGCTGCAGATCATCCTGGTCGGCCAGCCGCAGTTGCGTGACACCGTGTGCCTGCCGGAGCTGCTGCAGCTGGCGCAGCGCATCGGCGTGGACGAGCACATCGAGCCGCTGGATGCGCACGAGACGCGGCAGTACATCTGGCACCGCCTGCGGGTGGCCGGCGGTAGCATCAGCGTGTTCCGCGGGCGCGCATTGGCACTGGTGAGCAAGGCCAGCGGCGGGGTGCCGCGCCTGATCAACCAACTCTGCGATCGCGCGTTGGCTTACGGCTACTCACAGCACGTCCAGCGAATCGATCACGAGTTGATGCGCCAGGCCATCGAGGACCGGCTGCGGGGCGGGGTGTTTCCTGGGCGCAAGCGGGTGGAGTCCCGAATTCCGACAACCAACATAGATTTGCAATGAAACTCGCCCTGTTAATACGCTCAATATTCTAATGTACTGCTGAGCAGATCTGAT
>JAFEGC010000147.1 GCA_018240265.1 Pseudomonadota bacterium
AGGCCGGATACGGCGTGCATTCATCGAAGCTCATGGCGATGTCCGAGCGCAGCACGCGCTGGATGCGCATGGACTCCTCCGGCGAGAGGAACACCTCGGCGCCGTCCACCGGCGAACGAAAGCGCACGCCCTGCTCCGACAGGCGCCGCATCTGCGCCAGGCTGAACACCTGGAAGCCGCCCGAGTCGGTGAGGATGGGCCGGTGCCATTGCATGAAGCCGTGCAGGCCGCCGTGCGCCTCGATCACCTCGAGCCCCGGGCGCAGGAACAAGTGGAAGGTGTTGCCCAGGATGATCTGCGCGCCCAAACCGGTGAGATCCTCCGGCGTCATGGCTTTGACCGTGCCATAGGTGCCCACTGGCATGAACGCCGGCGTGTCGATGCCGCCACGGGCCAGCGTGAGGCGGCCGCGGCGCGCGGCGCCGTCGCGGGCCAGCAGTTCGAAGCGCGAGGCGCTCATGCGGTGGGAGCGCCGGTGCCGGGGGGCAGCGCAGGCCCGGCCAACGACGCACGGCGCGGGGCGCGTTCCGGCCGCCCGGCCTCGGGCGCTGGCGTGATGAACATCGCATCACCGTAGCTGAAAAAGCGGTACTGCGCATCGACCGCATGACGGTAGGCCGCGAGCAGCTTTTCACGGCCGGCGAAGGCGGCGCACAGCATCAGGAGCGTGGAACCCGGCAGATGGAAGTTGGTGACCAGGGCATCGACCACGCGGAATTTGAAACCGGGGCGGATGAACAGGCGGGTCTCGCCACTCAGCGGCTCGATCTCGCCATCCGGCGCGGCGACGCCCGGCGTGACGACGTCCGACCGGCCCCCGGGCTCGCCGCCGCCGGCGTCCCGCCGCGCCACCCGCTCCAGCGCCGCGCTTTCCAGGGTTCGGACCACCGTGGTGCCCACCGCCACCACGCGCCGACCCGCGCAGCGCGCGCGCGCGATGGCCGCGGCGGTCTCGGCCGGAATCCGGAATCGCTCCACGTGCAGGTGATGGGCATCGAGATCCTGCTCGCGCACCGGCGCGAATGTACCCGCGCCGACGTGCAGCGTCACGAAGGCGCTGTGCACGCCACGCGCCGCCAGCGCCCGAAGGAGCGGTGCGTCGAAGTGCAGTCCCGCCGTGGGCGCCGCGACCGCGCCGGGCTCACGCGCGAACACGGTCTGGTAGCGCTCGCTGTCGACCGCCTCCGGCTCGCGCGTGATGTACGGCGGCAGCGGCATGCGCCCATGGCGCTCGAAGAAGCCGAGCACCTCGCAGGAGAATTCCACCCGGTACAGGTCATCCTCGCGCCCCACCACGCGGGCGCTCTCGCCGCCCGGCAGCAAAATCTGCGTGCCCGCGCGCGAGGGCTTGCTGGCACGCAAGTGCACGCAGGCGCTGCGCTCGCCGGTGGCACGTTCCAGCAGCATCTCGACACGCCCGCCGCTGGGCTTGGCGCCGAACACTCGCGCCGGCACCACGCGCGTATCGTTGAACACCAGCAGATCGCCCGGTTCGAGCAACACCGGCAAATCGGAGAAATGCCGGTCACGCCAGGCGCCGGTCACCCCGTCCAGACACAGCAACCGGCTGGCTGAGCGCTGCGGCGCGGGCGCCTGTGCGATCAGGTGCGATGGAAGGTCGAACTCGAAATCGGCGCGTTGCATGGCGGGGCGCATGGTAGCAGCGGGCGCGCCGGCAATCGCATATACTGGCCGTCCGGCGCACGCCCCGCCGGCGGAGCGCATCGCGTGCGCACTCCCGCGAGCCCGAGTGGCGGAATTGGTAGACGCAGTGGACTCAAAATCCACCGCCCTTAAAAGCGTGTCGGTTCGACTCCGACCTCGGGCACCAGTCGTGGCCTCGCTTATGTGCCAGATAGGCAAGTCAGGGCGTGAACACAATGCTCTCCAAGCCATCCCGCTTGTGCGATAGTCAAGCGATCGGCTACCCTGAAATTCAAGCCATTCTCAATACCGAGCCCACCGTTTGAACTTCTGCAGCAACTGCGCCGCGCCTATCGTCGTCAAAACCCCGCCGGGCGATCACCTGCCGCGCTTCGTGTGCGAAAGATGCGGTTCCATCCACTACAAGAACCCGCTGCTGGTGCTGGGTTGCGTGCCGCAATGGGAGGACAGGATCCTGATCTGCCGCCGCGCCATCGAGCCGCGGCGCGGCTACTGGACGGTGCCGGCCGGGTTCATGGAAAACGGCGAGACCATGCAGCAGGCAGCAGCGCGCGAATGCATGGAGGAAGCCATGGCACAGGTCGAGATGGGTTCGCTCCTGGCCATCGTCGATGTCCCGGGCGCGCATCAGGTACATGTCATGTTCAGGGCGCGGCTCTATCAGCCGGTGTTCGGTCCGGGGCCGGAGAGCCTGGAGGTGAAGCTGGTCACCGAAGCGGAAATCCCCTGGGACGACATCGCCTTTCCCAGCGGCCTGTTCACGTTGCAGAAATTCTTCGCCGACCGCGCAGCCGGGCGCGAGGATCATCATTTCGCGGAGCTGCGCGGTCGTTTCAAGCCCGGCACAACCTCGATGCCCGAGCCCGCCTGAGCGGCTCACCGCCCGCCGCGCCGGCGCCACGCGCTTTGTGGCACAATGGCAGGCGGTTTCCGCCATCAGTCAATTCGTTGAAGGGTATGCCATGACCTTCGTGGTCACTGAAAACTGCATCAAGTGCAAGTACATGGATTGCGTCGAGGTCTGCCCCGTGGACTGCTTCCACGAGGGGCCGAATTTCCTCGTCATCGATCCGGACGAATGCATCGACTGCACACTGTGCGAGCCGGAGTGTCCAGCCGAAGCCATTTTTTCCGAGGAAGAAGTGCCCGCCACACAGGAACACTTCCGGCAGATCAACGCCGAGCTGTCCAAAAAATGGCCGGTGATCAGCGAGAAAGGCGAAGCGCCCGCCGACGCCAAGGATTGGGACGGCAAACCGGACAAGCTGAAGCTCCTGGAGCGCTGAGCCCGGCTCCCGCCTTGTCAGCGGCGCGACGCTTTCAGGTCCTTGAGATAACGCACCAGCTCCGCCGGCGGCAGATAGCCCGAGATGAAGTCACCGCCCTCGCTGAAAATGCTGGGCGTGCCGCGGACGCCCAGGGCTTCGCCCAGCTGATATTCCTTCGCCACCGGATCATTGGCGCATAACTTGCTGGTGTTGACCGGAGCGCCCAGCTTGGCCTGGGTCAGCGCCGTCTGGCGATCCTGCGCGCACCACACCGCTTCGGCCTTGCGCCAGCTGTCGGTGTTGGGTCCGGTGCGCGGGAAAGCCGCGTAGCGTACCCGCACACCCAGCTTGTTCAGCTCGTTGATCCCGCTGTGCAGTTGTCGGCAGTAGGCACAGTCGAGGTCGGTGAACACGGTGATGGTGTACTGCGGAACCTTGGGCGAGAAAATGATGAGCTGCGATTCGGGGATCGCCGCCAGGAGCTTGAGCCGTGCCTGATTGCGCCGCTCCTCGGAGAGATTCTGGTGAGTGTCCATATCGTAGATGCTGCCATCCACGAAGTACTTGCCGTCGGTGGTGAGATAGCTGACCTCCACGCCTTGGCTGAACTCGTACAGTCCCGGCACGGGCGATGGCTGCAGAGCTTCGAGCTTGGTGCCGGGCGGGAGTTTTTTCAGCAGCTCGACGCGCGGGTCCTTCGCATCGGCACCGGATGTGGCGACGCCCGGCGTAGCGACACTGGGCGCGGCGACGCCCGGCGCGGATAGCGCCAGCAGCGCCGTGAACAATGCGACGAACAGAAAACGGCTGAGCATGGCAACCTGCAAACGCAGCGAAAACGACTTCCGAAGCAGTCGATTCTACCGCAACCGGCCGTGGCGTGCGGAGCTTCAGCCGCGCGGATGATGCTGCGCGTGCAGCTCTTTCAGTCGCTCGCGCGCCACATGCGTGTAGATCTGAGTGGTCGACAGATCGCTGTGGCCGAGCAGCATCTGCACCACGCGCAGATCCGCGCCGTGGTTGAGCAGGTGCGTGGCGAAGGCATGGCGCAGCGTGTGCGGGGAAAGCTCCTTCTCCACTGCCGCCTTTTTCGCGTAGCGCTTGATGATGTGCCAGAAAGCCTGCCGCGTCATGCGGTCGCCGCGGCGCGTCGGGAACAGGTAGTCGGTCTGCCGCTCCAGCAGGATTTCCACGCGCGAGCTCTGCATGAACTGGCGCAGCCAGCGCATGGCCTCCTCGCCCAACGGAATCAGGCGCTCGCGATTGCCCTTGCCCAGCACCCGCAGCACGCCCTGGTTGAAATTGATCTGCGTGTGCTTGAGATTCACCAGTTCCGACACACGCAGGCCGGTGGCATACAGCACTTCCAGCATGGTACGGTCGCGATGCCCGAGCGGATCGTTCACGCTCGGCGCCTCCAGCAACGCATCCACCTCGGCCTCGGTCAGCGACTTCGGCAACGAGCGGCCGATCTTCGGCATGGCGATCTGCGCGGTCGGATCCTCGGTCATCAAGCCTTCGCGGATCACGTAGCGAAAGAAACGGCGGAAGCTCGATAGCTGGCGCGCGGTGGAGCGCGGACGCGAGCCGCCTTCGACGCGCGCCGCGATGAATCCCAGGATTTCGGTGCGCGTCGCCTTGAGCAGCGCACTGTCGTGATCTTCGAGCCAGCGGCCCAGCGCAGTCAGGTCGGCCTTGTACGCAGCCAGCGTGTTTGCCGACAGGCCGCGTTCCATCCACACCGCGTCGAGAAACCGCTGCAGCGCCGGATCGGTGACATCGCGCATGGCCTCGCCGGCGGCGCTTGCGCTGCGCGTGAAAACTGACCTCTTCAAAGCCGTAGACATAGTGACCTGTTTGCGTGGTGCGGACGCGAATGGCGGCCGCGATCGGCAGTCAGTATGCGAGGCACCGCCAGGGGGGTGCGTGATTGGAATCACACAACCCGTGAAGCATTAACATAAGGAGAACCGGATCACAGTAACCTAGCCCAATGCGAGAGATGCGCAGACGTTTTTATGGATTATGGTGCATCGGCTGGCTCACGCCGACGGCCGTGTGCGTGCTGCTGCTGAACTTATTCGTGCCGCGCTTGCGCAGCCGGCGCGCGGTGGCGCGCGCGGCCAGTCGCTGCTTTCTGCGCATCGCCGGCATACCCTTCCGCGTCGAAGGGTTGGAGCAATTGCCGGCGGCGCCCTGCGTGGTGGTCGCAAACCACGCCAGCTATCTCGACGGACTGGTGGTGCTGGCGGCGCTGCCGCCGGATTTCGCCTTCGTCATCAAGAAGGAGATGGTGCGCGTGCCCGTGGCCGGCGTCCTGCTGCGCCGGCTCGGCTCGGAGTTCGTCGAGCGGTTCGATCGCCACCGTGGTGCGGTGGACGCGCGCCGCGTGCTCAAGCGCGCGGCCACGGGCGAATCGCTGGTGTTCTTTCCGGAAGGGACCTTCACCGAACGACGCGCCGTCGGCAAGTTCCACGGCGGCGCCTTCGCTACCGCCGCCCGCAACCGCATGCCGGTGGTGGCGCTGGCGGTGCACGGCACGCGCGAGGCGCTGCCCTCGGGCACGCTGCTGATGCGACGCGTGCCGATTCGGGTGCAGGTGCTGGCGACGTTCCACGCCGCAGCGCCCCAGGTCGATGCCGGCGACATCCGGCAGCAGGCCCGAGCCCTGATCGCCTCGGCCGTCGGGGAGCCGCTCGCACCTTGAATGGCTCAACGGAGCGCTGCGCCAAGCCCCATCACATAACGGCGTCTACGTAACAGCCACGTTGACGGGCACCCTTTTTGCGTCGCAAAATCCACTTCTCGATCAACTACGGTGGCGCAGGGTTAAACGATGTCTAAGGACGAAGTGGTGATTCTTGCGGCGCGTCGTACGCCGGTGGGTGGCTTTCAGGGTGTGTTCGCAGGCGTGACGGCTCCGCAACTGGGAAGCGCCGCGATCAAGGCCGCGATCGACGATTCCAAAATCGCGCCCGCAGATGTCGAGGAGGTGATGATGGGCTGCGTGCTGCCTGCCGGCATTGGCCAGGCGCCCGCCCGCCAGGCCGCGCTCAGCGCCGGACTCCCCGCGAGCGTGCCCTGTACCACCATCAACAAGATGTGTGGTTCAGGGATGCGCGCACTGATGATGGCGGCCGACCAGCTCGGCGCGCAGAACGCCGAGATCATCGTGGCCGGCGGCTTGGAGTCCATGACCAACGCCCCATACCTGCTGCCCAAGGCTCGCGCCGGTCTGCGCATGGGGCACGGCGAGGTGCTGGACCACATGTTCACCGACGGCCTGCAAAGCCCGTGGGACGGCAAGCTGATGGGTTGCTTCGCGGACGCCACGTCGGAAAAATACGGCTTCACGCGCGAGGCGCAGGATGCCTTCGCCACCGAATCGGTGAAGCGTGCGCTGGCGGCCTGCAACGGCGGCGCCTTCAGCCGCGAGATCGCCCCGGTCACTGCCAAGACCCGCAAGGGCGATGTGGTGGTGGACAAGGACGAAACACCGTTCACGCTCGACATTGCGAAAATTCCCACGCTCAAGCCCGCTTTCGGCAAGAACGGCACGGTAACGGCGGCCAGCTCCTCCAGCATTTCCGATGGCGCTTCGGCGCTCGTGCTGGCGCGCGCCTCGGTGGCGAGCCGCCGCGGCCTCAAACCCCTGGCCCGCGTGCTCGGCTACGCAAGCTTCGCGCGCGAACCGGAATGGTTCACCCTGGCGCCCACCGGCGCCATCCAGAAAGTGCTCAAGCAAGTGGGTTGGAGCACCAAGGACGTGGATCTGTTCGAGATCAACGAGGCGTTCGCGGCCGTGACCATGGCGGCGATGAAGGATCTTGGCCTAGACCACGCCAAGGTGAACGTGAACGGCGGCGCCTGTGCTCTGGGACACCCCGTGGGCGCGACCGGCGCGCGCATCACCACCACGCTGATCCATGCGCTGGCCACCCGCAAACTCAAGCGCGGCGTGGCCGCGCTGTGCATCGGCGGCGGCGAGGCCACCGCCCTGGCCCTGGAACTGCTCGGCTGAGAGACGGGGAAACGAAATTAGGGGCGTCCCTGCCCCTTGGCCATGCCCAGTCCGTT
>JAFEGC010000148.1 GCA_018240265.1 Pseudomonadota bacterium
GTCCAGCAGCAGCATGTCGGGCTTGGACAGCAGCAGCCGGCACAGCGCGACACGGCGTTTCTCGCCGCCCGAGAGCGTGTTGATGGTCACCTCCCAGGGCGGCAGACGCAGCGCGTCCGCGGCGATTTCGAGCTTGCGCTCCAACTCCCACCCCGCTACCGCGTCGATCTTGTCCTGCAGCTGTGCCTGCTCCTCCAGGAGCTTGTTCATCGTTTCCTCGGGCATTTCCTCGGCGAACTTGTCGCTGATGGCGTTGAAGCGGTCTATCAGCCCCTGCACGTCGCCCACACCCTCGCCCACCACCGCGCGCACGGTCTTGGACTCATCCAGCTGCGGTTCCTGCGGCAGGTAACCGATCTTGATGCCCGGCTGGGGCCGGGCCTCGCCTTCGATCTCCTGGTCGATGCCGGCCATGATCTTGAGGAGCGATGACTTGCCAGCGCCGTTCAGGCCCAGCACGCCGATCTTGGCGCCGGGATAGAAACTCAAGCTGATGTCGCGCAGGATGATGCGCTTGGGGGGCACGACCTTGCCCACCCGGTTCATGGTGTAGATGAACTGAGCCATTCTTGTACCTTGGGTGCGAAATTCGCGAAGGGGCGGGGATTATCGGGCAGTTGCCCGGCAATGTCACGGCGGGCACTGTGCTAGTCTTGGGCTCATGTCCGCACCCGTCGCGCTGGTCAGCGGCAAGGAAATTGCTCGCTACGGCTTCCCCAATGGTCATCCGTTCGGACCGGACCGCCATGAGCATTTCATGGCCGAGTTGCAGTCCGAGGGGCTGGATGCGCGCGTGCACAAGCTTCGACCCCGGGTCGCGAGCGAGGCGGAACTGCTGAGCTTTCAGTCTCCCGACTACGTCGCGCGGGTGCGGCGCCTGTCGGCGCAGGGCGAGGGCTTTCTAGACGGCGGCGATACACCGGCTTTCCTTGGCGTGTTCGAGGCCGCCAGCGCGGTGGTGGGCGCGAGCCTGGTGGCGGCCGAGGCCATCATGCAGGGCGCGCAGCGCCGCGCGTTCGTGCCTATCGCGGGCTTGCATCATGCGGGGCGTGAACATGCTGCGGGTTTCTGCGTGTTCAATGACATCGGTGTGGTGGTGGAGCAGCTGCGCCGGCGCCACGGCCTTACGCGCATTGCCTACGTGGACATCGATGCGCACCATGGCGATGGCGTGTTCTACGCCTACGAGGACGACCCGGACTTGCGCTTCGCCGACATCCACGAGGACGGCCGCTCGCTGTACCCGGGCACGGGCGCAGCCTCGGAAAACGGCACCGGCGCCGCCACCGGCACCAAGCTCAACATTCCACTGCCGGCGGGTGCGGCGGACCCGGAGTTCATGCAGGCTTGGGAGCGCATCGAGCGCCACCTGGAAGGCTTCGAGTCCGAGTTCATCATCCTGCAATGCGGCGCCGACAGTCTGGCCGGCGATCCCATCACGCATCTGCGCTTCACCGAACAAGCCCATGCGCATGCCGCCACCCGCCTGTGCGCCATCGCCGCCGCGCAGGGCCACGGGCGTGTCCTGGGACTGGGCGGCGGCGGATACAACCGCCGCAACCTGGCGCGCGCCTGGACGCGCGTGGTCCAGGCTTTCCTGGACGCGGCCTGACACTTTACTGCGCGCGGAACGCGCTGAGCCGCTCGCGCGCGGCCGGCGCCGGCCGCGATCGGCGCGGCAGGGACGCCCGCGCCCCTCGGCTCGCGCGGCGCACGGCCGTACGCGACCGGCGCTACGGCGTTTGGGCTACAATTTCCCGTTTTTCCCCTTGCCCGGAGGCCTTGCATGTTCAGCGCCCAGATGACCATCGCCGGATTCGATCCCGAACTCGCCTCGGCGATCGGACAGGAACGGCGCCGCCAGGAAGATCACATCGAGCTGATCGCCTCGGAAAACTACACCAGCCCGCGGGTGCTGGAGGCGCAGGGCTCGGTGCTGACCAACAAGTATGCGGAAGGCTATCCGGGCAAGCGCTACTACGGCGGCTGCGAGTTCGTCGACAGCGCCGAGCAGTTGGCCATCGACCGTGCCAAGAAACTGTTCGGTGCGGCCTACGCCAACGTGCAGCCGCATTCCGGATCGCAGGCCAATGCCGCCGCATATCTTGCGCTGGTGAATGCCGGTGACACCATCCTGGGCATGAGCCTGGACAGCGGAGGGCACCTCACGCACGGCGCCAAGGTCAATTTCTCCGGCAAGGTGTTCAAGGCCGTGCAGTACGGACTGAAAGCCGATACCGGCACCATCGACTACGATCAAGTGGAGCGCCTGGCGCAGGAGCATAAGCCGAAACTGATCATCGCGGGTTTCTCCGCGTACTCGCGCCGCATCGACTTCGCCCGCTTCCGCGCCATCGCCGATGCGGTGGGCGCCTATTTCCTGGTGGACATGGCGCACGTGGCGGGCCTGGTGGCCACGGGGCACTACCCCAGCCCCATTGCCTTCGCCGACGTGTGCACCTCGACCACCCACAAGACCCTGCGCGGCCCGCGTGGCGGGCTGATCCTGGCGCGGCCCAATGAGGAAATACACAAGAAGCTCAACTCGCTGGTGTTCCCGGGCACGCAGGGTGGCCCGCTGATGCACGTCATCGCGGCCAAGGCGGTGGCGTTCCTGGAAGCGCTGCAGCCGGAGTTCAAGGATTATTCGGCGCAAGTTTTGGCCAACGCCCAGGCCATGACCCGGGTGCTGCAGCAGCGCGGCTACAAGATCGTCTCGGGCGGCACGGACAATCACCTGTTCCTGCTCGACCTGATCGACAAGAACGTGACCGGCAAGGATGCCGACGCCGCGCTCGGCCGCGCGCATATCACCGTGAACAAGAACGCCGTGCCCAACGACCCGCGGCCGCCGGCCATCACCAGCGGCCTGCGTATCGGCACGCCGGCGGTCACCACGCGCGGTTTCAAGGAAGCCGAGTGCGCGCAGCTGTCGGGCTGGATCGCGGACCTGCTGGACCACATGGGCGATGAGGCCGTGCACGCGCGCATCACCGCCGAGGTGGTCGCGCTGTGCAAGCGTTTCCCGGTGTACGGCGCGGGATGATGTCGCGATACCGGTGAAACTCCCGAGCCCGCGATGCATTGCCCGTTCTGCAACCATGCCGACACCAAGGTGATCGATTCGCGGCTGGCGGCCGAGGGGCGGCAGATCCGGCGCCGGCGCGAATGCCTGCAATGCGCCGAGCGTTTCACCACCTTCGAAGTGGCGGAGCTCGTGCTGCCCGCGGTGGTGAAGGACGACAAGAGCCGTGAGCCCTTCGATGAGCACAAGCTGCGCGCCGGCATGCAGCGCGCGCTGGAGAAGCGCCCGGTAAGCAGCGAGGCCATCGAGCAGGCCGTGGGGCGCATCTGTCATCACCTGCTGAACCTGGGCGAGCGTGAGGTGTCCTCGCGCGCCATCGGCGAGCTGGTCATGGACGAGCTGCGCCAGCTGGACGAGGTGGGCTATGTGCGCTTCGCCTCGGTGTACCGCAGCTTTCAGGACGTGGAGGCGTTTCGCACCGAGATCGACCAGCTGCGCCATCATCGTCGCCGGCGCGAGCCCAGCAAAGGCCAGCTGACCCTGCTGCCCGGCGATGTCCCGGCACCCGGCGCTCCGCCGAAGGGCGCGCCGCCAAAGGGCGCTCCGCCGAACAGCGATCCGCGCAAATGAGCGCGGATGCCGACGTGCAGCACCTGGCGCGCGCGCTGCAGCTGGCGGAGCGCGGCCTCAACACCGCGGATCCGAATCCGCGCGTGGGGTGCGTGCTGGTCAAGGATGGGCAGGTCATCGCCGAGGGCTGGCATGAGCGCGCGGGCGAGCCGCATGCCGAGGCGCAGGCGCTGCGCGCCGCCGGCGCGCAGGCGGCCGGCTGTACGGCCTACGTGACGCTGGAACCCTGCTCGCACACCGGGCGCACACCGCCCTGCGCCGATGCGCTGATCGCGGCCGGGGTGCGCCGCGTGGTGGCGCCGGGGCCGGATCCGAATCCGCGCGTGGCCGGAATGGGTTTCGCGCGCCTGCGCGCGGCGGGCGTGGAAGTCGGCACCGGCCTGCTGGAACGCGAGGCGCGCGCGCTCAATCCCGGCTTTTTTTCGCGTTTCGAGCACGGCCGGCCATGGGTGCGCGTGAAACTGGGCATGAGCCTGGATGGCCGCACCGCGCTGGCGGATGGCCGCAGTCAGTGGATCACCGGCGAGGCGGCGCGCGCCGACGTGCAGCGCTGGCGCGCGCGCAGTTCGGCCATTCTCACCGGCGCGGGCACGGCACGGGCGGATGATCCGCGGCTGGACGTGCGCTGGGAGTACGGTTCCAGGGTGCGCCAGCCGTTGCGGGTGCTGCTCGATCCGAGCTTATCGGTGCCACGCGCGGCGCGTTTGTTCTCCGGCGGGCAGACGCTGGTGTTCTCGGGCTCCGATGCGCTGGTGCCGGCGGATTATCCGGCCACGGTGGTACGGGTGCCGGCGGATCGTCCCGCCGCGGGCAAGCAGCATGGGGGCGCGGGCCCGGCGGGGGAACAGCGCGGGCGTTTGAATCTGGCCGCGGTGCTGGCGGCGCTGGCGCAGCGCGAGGTGAACGAGCTGCTGGTGGAGGCGGGCGCACGCCTGGCGGGGGCGTTCGTGCAAGCCGGCCTTGCCGATGAGCTGCTGCTGTACGTGGCGCCGGCGCTGCTGGGCACGGCGGCGCGCCCGCTCCTGGAGCTGGCCGAGCCGCCCGATCTGCCCTCGGCCGCGCGATTCGAATATGCGGATGTGCGCCGGATCGGCGATGATCTGCGCCTGCTGCTGCGAGCGCGCGGCGGCGACACCTGAAATCGGAACGGCAATATGTTCACCGGCATCATCACGGCCTTGGGCAGCGTCGAATCGGTGCAGCCGCGCAGCGGCGATGTGCGTCTGGGTATTCGCGCCGAGCAGCTCGACCTGGCGCGGGCCCGCCTCGGCGACAGCATCAGCGTGCAGGGCGTGTGCCTGACGGTGGTGGCGCTGTCGGAACGGGGTTTCGAGGCGGACGTGTCGCGCGAGACCTTGGACAAGACCACGCTGGCGCAGCTCGCGGCCGGGGACCCGGTGAACCTGGAGCCGGCGCTGCGCGCCGGCGATGCGCTGGGCGGTCACCTGGTGAGCGGGCATGTCGATGGCATCGGCCGGCTCACCGCGGCGCGCGAGGACGCCCGCTCCTGGCGCATGGAATTCGAGCTGCTGCCGCCGCTGATCCGTTTCGTCGCGCCCAAGGGCTCGATCTGTCTCGACGGGGTGAGCCTCACGGTGAACGCCGTGCAGGGCAACCGCTTCGATGTGAACATCATCCCGCACACCTTCGCGGTCACCTCGCTGGGCGCCCGTCAGGTCGGGGATGCGGTGAATGTGGAAATCGACCTGATCGCGCGCTACCTTGACCGGCTATTGACCAAAGACTAAAGGTACCGGACAAATGGGAGGCTTCAACAGCATCGACGAAATTCTTGCGGACCTGCGCCAGGGCCGCATGGTGGTGATCATGGACGACGAGGATCGCGAGAACGAAGGCGACCTCATCATGGCGGCGAGTTGCGTGCGTCCCGAGGACATCAACTTCATGGCGCGCTACGGGCGCGGCCTGATCTGCCTGACGCTGACGCGCGAGCGTTGCCGGCAGTTGCGCCTGCCGCTGATGGTATCCGACACCGACGAGTCCCACCGCACCAACTTCACCCTGTCCATCGAGGCGGCGGAGGGCGTCACCACCGGCATTTCAGCTTATGACCGCGCGCACACGGTGCGCACCGCGGTGGCGCCGGGCGCGGTACCGGAACATCTGCGCCAGCCGGGACACATCTTCCCGCTGATGGCGCAGCCCGGCGGCGTGCTGACCCGCGCCGGGCACACCGAGGCCGGCTGCGACCTGGCGCGCCTGGCCGGTTTCGAGCCGGCAGCGGTCATCGTCGAGGTGCTGAATGACGACGGCACCATGGCGCGGCGCACGGACCTGGAGCGATTCGCCCACCATCACTCGCTCAAGATCGGCACCATCGCCGACCTGATCCGCTACCGGCTGAAGAACGAGCGCACGGTGGAGCGTATTTACGACGGCCACGTCGAGACCGAGTTCGGCGCGTTCCGGCTGTGCTGCTACGAGGATCACGTGCACCGGCACGTGCACATCGTGCTGGTGAAGGGTGATCTGAACTCGGCGCTGCCGCCGCTGGTGCGCGTGCACGTGAAGGAAACCCTGCGCGATCTGCTGGGCGTGCATTCGGAGAGTCTCGGCTGGCCGCTGCGCGCGGCCATCGCCCGGGTCGTGCGCGAACCCTCGGGTGTGGTGGTGATCCTGCAGCCCGAGGAGAGTCCGCGCGACCTCATGGCCTGCGTGCGCCAGCTCGATACGCGGCCGGACGCTCGGCCTGCGGAAGGCCGGCCGACCGATAGCCGATCCGGAGCGCACCCGCCGGGCGCTACCGTGGTGCGCACCCACGGCATCGGCGCGCAGATCCTGAAAGATCTGGGCCTATCGCGCATGCGTGTGCTGAGTGCGCCCAAGCAGTTGCAGAGCCTGGCTGCGTTCGGGCTGGAAGTGACCGACTACGTGGACGGCAGCCAGGGCCTATAATCCAGCATGTCCAGACATTCCAGCGTCGGTTCCAGCCGCCAGCAGGCGGATCAGCGGCAGCGCCGCGCCCGCGGTCTGCGCATGGGTATCGTGGCCGGGCGGTTCAACGATTTCATCGTCGCGCCGCTCCTCGAAGGCGCGATTGAACTGCTGCTGGCGCATGGCGCCGCGCGCCGGGACGTGGCGGTGTGGCGTGTGCCGGGCGCGTTCGAGCTGCCGCTGGCGGCGCAGCGGCTGGCGCGGAGCGGGCGCTTCGATGCGGTCATCGCCCTGGGCGCGGTGATCCGCGGTGACACGCCGCATTTCGACTTCGTGGCCGGCGAATGCGCCGCGGGCCTGATGCGCGCAGCGCTCGACACCGGCGTGCCGGTGATCTTCGGCGTGCTGACCACCGACACCGAAAAGCAGGCGCGCGCGCGGGCCG
>JAFEGC010000149.1 GCA_018240265.1 Pseudomonadota bacterium
CGAGGCGCTGCACGAGGCGCTGGGCGCGGGCGATGTCAACTCCGCCCAGGTGGTCGGCGCCATCCAGCGCATCCAGCGGGCACGCGCCGAGAAATTCGCCGCGCCGCGCACCAAGCCCGCCAAGAGCGCTGGCCCAGCGGCGGTGCAGGGACTGGGGGACCTGCTCGCGACCTATCCGAAGTGTTGCCATCCGGTGCCGCCGGAGGCCATCGCAGGCTACTTGGCGGTGGGGCGCGGCGTCAGCGTGCATGCGCAGTCCTGCCGCAATTTTGTCCGCCTGGCCGCGCGCAATCCGGCGCGGGTGCTACCCATCGACTGGGGTCGCAGCGCCGACGGCGAGTTTCCGGTGGAGTTGGAAGTGCAGGCCTACGATCGGCACGGCCTGGTGCGCGACGTCAGCGCCACCATCGCGGATGAGAAAATCGGCATTCGCGGTATGAACACCGTCACCTCGAAGGGCGATCATGTGGCGCACATGCGCATCTTGATTGCGGTGCAGGGCCTCGCGCAACTGTCGAAGGTGCTGGCCCGCATCGCGGGCCTGCCCAATGTGATCAGCGCGCGACGGCGGCGCTGATCACGCCCAGCGGCCACTCAACGGTTGATGGAGTCGATGGCGCGCTTGTCCGCGGCCAGCGCGGCCTCGTGCAGCGCCTCCGACAACGTCGGGTGCGCGTGGATGGTGCGCTGGATGTCCTCGGCGCTGGCCGAGTATTCCATAGCCAGCACGGCCTCGGCGATCAGCTCACCGGCCATGGGCCCGATGATGTGCACGCCCAGGATCTCATCATCATCGGCCGCGGCCACCACCTTGCAAAAGCCGCTGCTCGCTTCCATGGCGCGCGCCCGGCCGCTGGCGGTGAACGGGAAACTACCGATCTTGAGCGGCCGGCCCGAGGCCTTCGCCTGCTCCTCGGTCTGACCCACCCAGGCAATTTCCGGCGCCGTGTAGATCACCGAAGGGATGGTCTTGTAGTTGACCTCGCCGTACAGGCCGGCGATGAGGTCGGCGACCATGACGCCCTCCTCCTTGCCCTTGTGCGCCAGCATCGGGCCGCGCACCACATCCCCGACGGCCCAGACGTTGGGCACCTTGGTATGGCAGTGCTCATCGACCTCGATGAAACCGCGCGCATCCAGCGTCACGCCCACGCCCGGCGCGAAAAGCCCATCGGTGAAAGGACAGCGCCCTACCGCCACCACCAATTTGTCCACCACCAGCGAGTGCTCGCCCTGCGCGTTGGTGTAATTCACGGCGACGGCGCCGTCCCGCACTGCGGCGTCGCTCACCTTGGCGCCGAGCGTGATGTTGAGGCCCAGCTTCTTGAAGTGTTTGAGCGCCTCCTTGGCCACGGCCTGATCGGCCATGGGCAGGAAGCTGTCCAGCGCTTCGATGACCGTGACATCGCTCCCCAGGCGCCGCCATACGCTGCCCAGTTCCAAGCCGATGACGCCGGCGCCGATCACGCCCAGGCGCGGCGGCACCGCGTCGAACTCCAGCGCGTTCCAGGAATCGACAATGAACTGCCCGTCCTGCGGCACGGACTTGAGCTGCACCGGCATCGAACCGGACGCGAGAATCACATGCCTGGCGCCCAGGAGCTTCCGGGCGCCGTCGCCGCCGGTCACCTCGACCTGTCCCGGCGCCACCAACCGCCCGTGACCCTGGTAGGCGGTCACGCCATTGGCCTTGAACAGCGCGGTGATGCCGCCAGTCATGGTCTTGACGATGCCGGCGCGCCGCTTCTGCATGGCGGCGAGGTCGAGCGCCACGGAGGACAGCTTGATGCCATGCACGGCAAACTCGTGCTGCGCGCGGTGATACAGCTCCGAGGACTCAAGCAGCGCCTTCGACGGGATGCAGCCGGCGTTCAGGCAGGTGCCGCCGAAGGCATAGCTCCCATCGCGGTTCTTCCACTCGTCGATACAGGCCACCTTGAGCTTGTTCTGCGCAGCGCGGATCGCCGCCGGGTAGCCGGCGGGCCCGCCACCGATGACCACCACGTCGAACTGGCCGGCGGCCGCGGAATCGCCGCGGGGTGAGGGGTCGGCCGCGCTCACAGCGAAAGCACCAGTCGCATGGGATCCTCCAGATACTGCTTCACGGCCACCAGGAACTGCACCGCCTCGCGTCCATCGATGATGCGATGATCGTAGGTCAGCGCCAGGTACATCATGGGACGCACCACCACCGCGCCATCCACCACCACCGGGCGCTCCTGGATCTTGTGCATGCCCAGGATGGCACTCTGCGGCGGATTGACGATGGGCGTGGACAGGAGCGAGCCGAAAATGCCGCCGTTGGTGATGGTGAAGGTACCGCCGGTGAGCTCCTCCATGGTGATGGTGCCGGCGCGCGCGCGGCCGGCGTAACCGGCCACAGCTTTCTCGATGTCCGCGAAGCTCAAGATGTCCGCATCGCGCACCACGGGCACGATCAGACCCCGGTCGGTGGAGACCGCGACGCCGATGTCGTAGTACTCGTGATACAGGATGTCGCTTGCATCCACCGAGGCGTTGATGGCGGGGAATTTCTTCAACGCCTCGACACTGGCCTTGACGAAGAAGGACATGAAGCCCAGCTTCACGCCGTTGCGCTTCTCGAATTCTTCCTTGTAGCCGGCGCGCAGCGCGTTCACCGCCGACAAATCCACTTCGTTGAACGAGGTCAGCAGCGCCTGCGTCGCCTGTGCCTGCACCATGCGCTCGGCGATGCGCTGGCGGAGTCGTGTCATGGCTACGCGCTGTTCCACACGGGCGTCGCCGCGGCCGCTGCGCGCCGCGCGAGCTCCAGGCTCCGCGGCCATGGGGGCTGGCGCGGCTGGCGCCATCGTGGCTGACGCTGAAGCAGCCGCTGACGCCGGCGCCCCGGGTGCCTTCGATCCCGTCCCGGCCGCAGCGTCGCGCCCGCTCAAGTGCTGCACCACGTCGGACTTGGAGACGCGCCCACCACGTCCCGAACCGATGATGCCGGTGGCATCGATTTTGCTTTCCTCGACCACGCGCCGGGCCGCGGGGCTAAGCTTGCCGGCGGCGCTCACCGCGGGCGCACCTGCCGCCGGCGCGGGAGCGGCCGCGGCGCCTTCTTCCAGAATGGCGAGCACCTGTCCGCTGGTCACCGTGGCGCCGTTGTCGAGCCGGATTTCCTTGAGCGTGCCCGCCATCGGCGCTGGCACCTCCAGCACCACCTTGTCGGTTTCCAGGTCGACGAGATTTTCATCGCGCGCCACGGCATCGCCGGGGCGCTTATGCCAGGTGACGAGCGTGGCATCTGCCACGGATTCGGGTAATTGCGGCACGCGCACTTCGATGGTCATGGCATCAAACCGTGTATTGCAAATGAATTCATTTCTTTCATGACACTCTCACGCGCATGGTCTGTTGCAGGCCATCCACCGGCGCGCCGTGCAAAGCCGCCTGCACCAGATTCTTCTGTTGCTCTTCGTGCATGGTGCTGATGCCCGTGGCGGGCGCGGCCGCGCCCGGGCGGCCCGAGTACAGGAGCTCCCTCCGCTCGTCCAACGCGGCCAGCAGACGATGGCGGATCTGGTACCAGGCGCCCTGGTTCTGCGGCTCCTCCTGACACCAGACGAATTCCCGCGCGCTCGTGTACTTGCGCACGATGGCCTCGTATTCATCCGATGGAAAGGGATACAGCTGCTCCAGACGCACGATGGCCACCTGGTTGAGCTTGGCCTCGCGCCGCGCCTTGAGCAGATCCACGTAGACCTTGCCGCTGCACAACACCACGCGCGTCACCTCGGCGGGTTTCAGATCATCCACCTCGTCGATGAGGTTCCAGAAGCGGCCCGAGGCCAGATCGGCAAGCGAGGACACCGACAGCGGATGGCGCAGCAGGCTCTTGGGCGTCATGACGATGAGGGGCTTGCGCAGCGAGCGCAGCATCTGCCGGCGCAGCATGTGGAACATCTGCGCCGGCGTCGAGGGCACGCACACCTGCATGTTGTACTCGGCGCACAGTTGCAGGAAGCGCTCCAGACGCGCCGAGGAGTGCTCCGGACCCTGGCCCTCGTAGCCATGCGGCAGGAACAGCGTGAGACCCGACAACCGGCCCCACTTGGCCTCGCCCGAGCTGATGAATTGGTCGATGATCACCTGCGCGCCATTGCAGAAATCGCCGAACTGTCCTTCCCAGATGGTCAGCGCGCGCGGCTCGGCGGTGGAGTAGCCGTATTCGAAGCCCATCACCGCTTCTTCCGACAACACCGAGTCGGTCACGCGGAACGTGGGCTGGTTGGTGCCCAGGTGCTGCAGCGGAATGTAACGCTCGCCGGTTTGCTGATCGTGCAGCACGGCGTGCCGGTGAAAGAAGGTGCCGCGGCCGCTGTCCTGGCCGGTGAGCCGGATGGGATAACCCTCCTGGATCAGGCTGGCATAGGCCAGATTCTCGGCGCAGCCCCAGTCCAGATCCAGTTCGCCCGCGATCATTTTCTGCCGCGCCTGCATGATGGCGAGCACCCGCGGCTGCAGCTTGAAGTTCGCGGGATAGCTGGTGATGGCCTGCCCCAGAGCCTTGAGCCGCGGCAGCTCCACCGCGGTGCGCACCGGCTCGTGCCAGTCCGCGTTCAGATACACGCTCCAGTCGATGGTGTACTTGTTGCCGATGAGCCCGAGCGCCGCGCGCGCCTGCGGCGTGCCCTGATCCAGGCCGTTGCGGTACTGCTCCATCATGACGGTGGCTTGCTGCGGGCCGATGACACCCTCCGCCGCGAGCCGCTCCGCATACAGCTGGCGCACTGTGGGCTTAGCGCGAATGATCTGGTACATGATGGGCTGCGTGGCGGCGGGCTCGTCCGCCTCGTTGTGGCCGTGGCGGCGGTAGCACACCAGGTCGATGACGATGTCCTTGTGGAACTTCATGCGATATTCCAACGCAAAGCGCGCCGCGAAACACACGCTCTCCGGGTCATCGGCATTGACGTGCAGGATGGGCGCTTCCACCATCTTGGCCACGTCCGAGCAGTACAGCGTGGAGCGCGCATCACGCGGATCGCTGGTGGTGAAGCCCACCTGGTTGTTGATGATGAGGTGCAGCGTGCCGCCGGTGTGGAAGGCGCGCGCCTGCGACAGCTGCAGGGTCTCCTGGATGACGCCCTGCCCGGCGAAGGCGGCATCGCCGTGGATCAGCACCGGCATCACCTCCGCGCCCTTCGCATCGCCGCGCCGCTCCTGGCGCGCCCGCACCGAGCCCTCCACCACCGGATTCACCACTTCCAGATGCGAGGGGTTGAAGGCCAGCGCCACGTGCACGTTGCCCTTCGGCGTCTTAAGATCGGCGGAGAACCCCTTGTGATATTTCACATCGCCCGAACCGCGGATCACGGTGTAGTCGTAGCGACCCTCGAACTCGCTGAACAAATCCTTTGGCGACTTGCCCAGCAGGTTCACCAGCACGTTCAGCCGGCCGCGATGCGCCATGCCGATGATGGTTTCCTCGATGCCGTCGATGCCGCCGTGCTGCACCAGATCGTCCAGCAACGGGATGAGGCTGTCACCACCCTCCAGCGAGAAACGCTTCTGGCCCACGTACTTGGTATGCAGGTAGCGCTCCAGCCCTTCGGCCGCGGTGAGCTGCCAGAGAATGTTTTTCTTCTCCTCGGCCGAGAAGTGCTGGCGAATACGCCCCTCCTGGAACCGATCCTGCAACCACAGACGCTCCTCGGTGGATGAGACGTGGGCAAACTCGGCGCCGATGGTGCCGCAGTAGATGCGGCGCAGCTCGGCCAGGATCTCGCGCAGTTTCGCCCGCGGCTTGAACGCGCCGGTGCGGATACCGGTAAAGAACTCCGTGTCAAGATCCGCATCCGACAGACCGAAATACTCCAGGTCGAGTACGTAGGGCTTGGGCCGCTGCTGCAGGCCCAGCGGATCGATGTCGGCGATCAGATGGCCGCGGTTTGCGTACACCTGGATCAGGCGCGACACCGCGCCCTGCTTGGCGCTGGCGCGCTGCGTGCGATCGGAGTCGGGGGGATCGGCCACCCGCGACCGCCGCGCGCGCGCCTCGATCTGGCTGCGGATGGGTCCATGCGCCAACTCGGGACCGCTTCCGCCACCCAGTTGCAGGAAATACTCGCGCCATTGGGCGGGCACCGAGGCCGGGTCCGCCAGGAACGACTCGTACAGATGTTCGAGGTAATCGGCGTTCCCCCCGTCCAGGGGCGCCGGGGTGATTCGGGCAGACTCGCGTGGATTCATGGATGGGTCGGAATCAAAGTGTGAGTCTAGCCGACTGGGCCGGATTATGGAATGCGCGGGCAGCGGCGCGACGGCATTGGCCGCGGGGTCACCAAGGATGCTGCGTCAAAGATGCAGCATGGAACTGCCGAGCTGACGCAGCATCCACAGCTCGTAGCCCACCAGCACCAGGTAGCCGGTCAACACCAGATACAGCAACAGCTCGACGCGAAAGACCCCCAGGAACCGGTAACCCGCCAGCATCACCATCACCGCCACGCTGCAACTGGTCATGAGCATCTTGAGGATGGTGAACGAGGCCGCATCGCCGTACACCACGCGCGCCATCACGGGGTTCGCCTCGCGCGCGCCGGACTGCAGCAGCACCAGGGTGAGAAACGCATCGCACACGCACAGCACCAGGATGGCGAGCACCACTGCCAGCAGCCGCGAGTGATGCCAGTCGGCCACGTGGAGCCCGGTGTGCTTCGCGCGCCGCGGACTACGTCGGCGTGGGTTGAAATTGCCGTACACCAGCGACCACCAGAAACGCCGCCGCCGGTCGGTATCGGAGCGGCGTTCATTCACGGTGGGCGAGCAGGAGCGGCAGCGTACGGCGGCGAAATCGTCATCCGGGGGCGGGTTCACACCGGCACTATCCGGATCGCGCGCCGATATCGCAAGCGACATGCGTCATAATATTCAATGCGACAGGCTGGCGGGCGCTGAATTCGAGAAA
>JAFEGC010000014.1 GCA_018240265.1 Pseudomonadota bacterium
CTCTGCGGCGGTGCCACCGAACTGGTGGTAAAGGGCTACGAGACCCTGGTGGAGGCCGGCTACCAACCCGCGGTGGCCTACTACGAGTGCCTGCACGAGCTCAAGCTCATCGTCGATCTGCTGCACGAGGGCGGCATCACCAAGATGCACCGCTTCATCAGCGAGACCGCGAAATACGGCGACCTTACCCGCGGCCCGCGTGTGGTGAACAAGGCCACCAAGAAGGAAATGCGCAAGATCCTCACCGAGATCCAGGAAGGCAAATTCGCCCGTCAGTGGATCGCGGAGAACAAGTCGGGCCGCCGCAAGTACAACAAGCTGATGAAAGCGGACCTGAAGCATTCCATCGAGAAGGTGGGCGCGCAGCTGCGCGCACGCATGCCCTGGCTCGAAGCCGGTCGCGCCTAGCCGGCTGCGCCTGGCGAGCAGAGCATAAGCAGATGGCAGCGCGAACCCTGTTCGAGAAGGTCTGGGCGGCGCACGAGGTGGTGCCGGAGACGGCGGATACCCCGGCGGTGCTGTACATCGACCTACACCTGATCCACGAGGTCACCTCGCCGCAGGCTTTTTCCGTGCTGCGCTCACTGCAGCTACCGGTGCGCCGGCCGGACCGGACGCTAGCCACGCTGGACCACTCCACGCCCACCCGCACCGAGCAGGTGTTCGGCAACGTGCCCATCGTGCTCGACGATGCCGCAAAGCAGGTGCAGGCCATGCAGCGCAACTGCGCCGAATTCGGCGTCGAGTTGTTCGACCTGCGCGATGCGCGCCGCGGCATCGTGCACATCATCGGTCCCGAGCTCGGCGCCTCGCAGCCGGGCACGACCATCGTCTGCGGCGACAGCCACACCAGCACCCACGGCGCGTTCGGCGCCCTGGCCTTCGGCATCGGCTCGACCGAAGTAGGCCATGTGTTCGCCACGCAGTGCCTGTTGCAGCGCAAGCCCAAGACCTTCGCCATCAATGTCGCAGGCCGGCTGCAGCCCGGCGTGACAGCCAAGGACCTCATCCTCGCCATCATCGGCCAGGTGGGCGTGGGCGGCGGCACGGGCCATGTGTTCGAGTATCGCGGACCGGGCATAAACGCGCTGTCGATGGATGAGCGCATGACCATCTGCAACATGTCCATCGAGGCCGGCGCCCGTGCCGGCATGGTCGCTCCCGACGAGACCACCTTCGCCTATTTGAAAGGCCGGCCGCGCGTCCCGACGGGCGCAGCCTGGGAGCAGGCGCTGGAGCACTGGCGCGCGCTGGTCACCGACCCTGGCGCCAGCTTCGACAAGCAGGTGGATATCGACGCCTCCACCCTCACGCCGATGATCACCTACGGCACCAACCCCGGCATGGTGCTGCCCATCGGCGAGTCCATTCCGCAGAAGCGCGGCGATGCGGTGTTCGACAAGGCGCTGGCCTACATGGGCTTCACCGCCGGCGATGCCATGCTGGGCAAGCCCATCGACGTGGCCTTCATCGGCAGCTGCACCAACGGTCGGCTGGAGGATCTGCAGGCGGCCGCCCGCGTACTCAAAGGACGCAAAGTGGCCGCCGGCGTGCGCCTGCTCATCGTGCCCGGCTCGCAAGCCGTCAAGCGTGAGGCGGAAGGCCTTGGTCTTGCCAAGATATTCATCGATGCAGGCGCGGAGTGGCGCGAGTCGGGCTGCTCCATGTGCTTGGGGATGAACGGCGACACCGTTGCGAAGGGCAAGTACGCGGTGAGCACCAGCAACCGCAATTTCGAGGGCCGCCAGGGCGTGGGCGCCCGCACCCTGCTCGCCAGTCCCTACACCGCCGCGGCCAGCGCCGTCGCCGGTCGCCTGGTCGATCCGCGGGAGATGCTCTAATGCAAGCCGTGTCCTTGATTCGCTCGCGCACCGTGGTGCTGCCTGCCCCCAACATCGACACCGACCAGATCATTCCGGCGCGCTTTCTCACCGTGACCACGCGCGAGGGGCTGGGCAAACAGTTGTTCGCCGACTGGCGCTACGATGCCGCCGGACAGCCGCGTCCCGAATTCGCGCTCAACCGCCCCGAGGCTGCTGGTTGCACGGTGTTGGTGGCGGGCCGCAACTTCGGCTGCGGCTCCTCGCGCGAGCACGCGCCCTGGGCGCTGGTGGATCACGGCTTCCGCGCCGTCATCTCCTCGGAAATCGCCGACATTTTCCGCAACAACTCGCTGAAGAACGGCCTGTTGCCGGTAGTGGTGGACGACTCCACCCACGCCTGGCTTCTGGAACATCCCGGCGCCGAGGTCAGCATCGACCTTGCCAACAATTCCCTGAACCTGCCCGGCCGCGCCGTGAATTTCCGCATCGAGGCCTTTGCCCGCTACTGCCTCCTCAATGGCGTGGATGAGATGGGCTTCCTGCGCGGCAAACTCCCGGACATCGAGCGCTACGAAGCGGCGCGGGGCTGGTAACGTGAAAGCGCGGATCGCCGTTCTGCCGGGTGATGGCATCGGCCCGGAGGTCACCGCCGAGGCGGTGCGGGCGCTGACGGCCGTAGCCGGCCGCTTCGGCCACGAGTTCCAGTTCGAGCAGGCGCTGTTGGGCGGTGCCGCCATCGACGCCACCGGCGAGGCCCTGCCGCCCGCCACCCTGGCGCTGTGCCGTTCGGCCGATGCCATTCTCATGGGCGCGGTGGGCGGCCCGAAGTGGTCGGCACCGGATGCGAAGGTGCGGCCCGAACAGGGCCTGTTGTCGCTGCGCAAGGCACTGGGATTGTTCGCCAACTTGCGGCCGGTGGTGCCGCACCCGGCCGTGCTCGATGCCTCGCCCATCAAGGCGGAGCTGCTCAAGGGCGTGGATATCATGGTGGTGCGCGAGCTCACCGGCGGCATCTACTTCGGCGACAAGCAGCGCACGGACACCGAAGCGGTGGACGTGTGCCGTTACAGCGTGGCGGAAATCGAGCGCGTGGTGCGCCTCGCGGCGCGCCTCGCCGGCGAGCGCCGCGGCAAACTCACCTCGGTGGACAAGGCGAACGTGCTGGAGACCTCGCGCCTGTGGCGCGCGGTAGTGGAGCGCATCCTGCCGGGCGAATTCCCCAAGCTCCGCTACGAGCACATGCTGGTGGACGCCGCCGCCATGCACCTGATCCGCAAGCCCGCCGATTTCGACGTCATCGTCACCGAGAACATGTTCGGCGACATCCTCACCGACGAGGCCTCGATGCTCGCGGGGTCGCTGGGCCTGCTGCCCTCAGCCTCGCTGGGTGAGCAGCCGCGCGGCGGTCTGTACGAGCCCATCCACGGCTCGGCGCCCGACATCGCCGGGCGGGGCATCGCCAATCCCTACGCCACCCTGCTCAGCGCCGCCATGCTGCTCAAGCTCTCCCTTGGTCTGCTGGCCGAGGCCGCGGCGCTGGAATCCGCCGTATCCCGCGTCATCGATGCAGGTGTCCGGCCGGCCGACATCGCCGCGCGCGGCGCGCGCGCCGCCACCACACGCGAGGCGGGTGATGCGGTGATCGCCGCACTGGAATCCGCCCATCAGTGAAAGCTCGGCGGCACGAGGGCGCGGCGATGCGAGAACTCAAGCGCGCGCGGCGCGGTCCAGCGCTACGGATAAATCCGCCTGCAAATCCTCCGCCGCTTCGATGCCCACCGACACACGCAGCAGTCCCGGCCGGATGCCGGCGCGGACCTGCGCATCGGCCTCCATGGCGGCGTGAGTCATACTGCCGGGATGCGCCACCAGGCTTTCCACGCCGCCCAGCGACTCGGCCAGCGTGAACACACCGAGTCCATCCAGAAACGCCTGCACCGCCTTCTCGCCACCGGCCAGCTCGAAGCTCAGCATCGCGCCGAAGCCGCTTTGCTGCGCCTTGGCGGTTGTATGGCCGGGATGATCCGGCAACCCCGGCCAGTAGACTTTCGCGACGGCCGGGTGTTGCTTGAGCGTCTGCGCCACCGCCGCCGCGTTCTCGCCATGCACGCGCATGCGCGCATGCAAGCTCCGTACGCCGCGCAGGGTGAGGAAACTGTCGAAGGGCGAGCCGGTGAGCCCCAGCGCATTCGCCCACCAGCCGTAGGTCTTGTACTGCTCAGCATCGCGGCACACCAGTGCCCCGCCTACCACATCGCTATGGCCGTTCAAGTACTTGGTGGTGGAATGCATGACCAGATCCGCGCCCAGGGCCAGCGGCTGCTGCCACACCGGCGAGAGGAAGGTGTTGTCGGCCACCACCATCGCACCCACCGCGTGCGCGGCATGCGCCAGCGCGCGGATGTCCACGATGCGCAGCAGCGGGTTGCTCGGCGTCTCGATCCACACCAGGTCGGGCTCCAGCGCTAGCGCAGCGGCCAGCGCCTGCGCATCATTCTGGTCGACGAAATCCACCGCAAGGTTGCCCTGGCGCGCATATGCCGCGAGCAGACGGAAGGTGCCGCCGTAGCAATCATGCGGCGCCAACACGCGCGCGCCGCCGGGGAGCGATGCCAGCACCAGCGTGACCGCCGCAAGACCCGTGCAGGTGATGACGGAGCCCACGCCGCCTTCCAGTTCCGCCAGCGCACCCCCTAGCTGGTCGCGCGTCGGGTTGCCAGAACGCGTGTAGTCATACTGGCTGCGCGGCCGACGGTAGCCGTCGAAGGCGAAGTTGGTGCTAAGGTAAATTGGCGGCACGACGGCACCGAACTGACGGTCGGATTCGAGGCCGGCGCGCACCGCGCAGGTGGTGGGCCGAAGCTTGGGTTTGGCGGGAGCGCTCACGTCGGAATATCCTCAAGTACTTTGCGGATGATGGGATTGATGGCGGCCGCCTCCTTCAGGAAGGCATCGTGGCCGTACAGGGAATTCAGCTCCACCCACTGGCAGGGGCCGGCCAGGCGCTGGGACAGCGCGCGCATGTCCTCGATGGGCACGAGCTGATCCTCACGCACCGCGATCAGCGTGGCGGGCACGCGGATCTGCGCGGGGTCCACCTGGTGCAAGTCGATGGACTCGCTCAGGGCGAGGAAGGATTCGGGGCGGTAGTTCTGCGCGTAATGATCGCCGCGCGCGAACAAGTAGTCCTCCACCGGGAAGCAGAACCGCCCGCCCTCGCGCCGCGGCGGGCCTGAGAAGCGCTGCGCGAATTCGGCGCGGCTCCGGTAAGTGGTCATGGCCAGGGCGCGCGCGATGCGAAGGCCGGCGGCCCCATCGCCGCGCGCCAGCGCCTCGCGCACCACCTGGCGCTGCACACTGCGCCAGGCCGTGGACAGGGGACTGGCGCGATGCGCCGCGCTCAGCACCACGATGCGGCGCACCTGGCGCGGATAGCGCTGCGCGAACACCAGCGCCACCATGCCGCCGTAGGAGGAGCCGACGATGGCGTGCAGCGCATCCAGGCCCAGGTACTCCAGCACCCGCCGCAGCGCATCGGCCTGGTCGGCGGGGCTCACGGGCGGAAAAGCCTGACCGGGCACTGGCGCGGAGCTGTCGCCGCTCCCGCCGAGGAAGTCGATGCCCAACACAGCGTAGCGGTCGGTGTCGACGCCGGCTCCCGGCGCCACGACCTCCTTCCACCAACCGCCGGGCGAGCAGGCCGAGACGTAGCGGTGCGCGGAAATGCCGCCCAGGGCGGCCACCACCGGCGCATCGGCCGGTCCCACCAGGCGAAAAGCCAGGCGCGCGCCGGGCAGCACATCGCCATGGGTCAGGCGCAGGTCGCCCAGGGAAATGCAGCCCTCGCGCACGGGGCTTTCGATGCAGGGGGAAGCGGTGGTCGACACGGATGCTGGCACCTTGTGGCAAACCCGGGGAATGATCGAACCCCTGACTATGCCTGCGGCCTGCGATGCCCGGCGCGCAGGGCTTTCGCATCCCATCTACCGGCCGGCGAACCGACCGCAGGAGTTGGCACCGTGCCTTACCCCGGGTTGGGTGTCGGCGGTTGCCCCGGCGTCCAAGGGCCTTTCCCTCAGCCGGTCTAGATGGGCGCGGCGGATTGTAGGGTCGGTCCGCGGGGTCGTCAAGCGCACCTCGCCCGCTTGCACCGCTCGTTCTATTGCATTAATGTACTAACGCGTTAATACACTATTCCAACTGCCGTGAAGATCAACCGCCCCATCACACCCCGTCAGGAACAGCTGCACGAGCGCGCCCTGTGCAATGCCATCCTTGCCTTGCGCACGGTGGATGAATGCCGCAGCTTCTTTCGCGACCTGTGCACGCCAGCGGAGCTCCAGGCCATGGCCGACCGTTGGGCGGTGGTCGAGCTGCTGGAGCGCGGCCTGCCCTACCGCGAGATCCACCGCCAGACGGGGGTAAGCGTCACCACCATCGGACGCGTGGCCCGCTATCTCACCGCCGGCAGCGGTGGTTATCGCGTGGTCATGGGCCGGCTGGCCGATGCCCGCGGCGCCTGAACCATCCACGAGCCCGCATCCATGAACACCCGCTTGAAGATCGCCATCCAAAAGAGCGGCCGCCTGACCGAGCACTCGCTCGAGCTGCTGCACAGCTGCGGACTGAAGTACAGCCGCGGCAAGGACCAGCTCATGTGCTACGGCGAGAACATGCCGCTGGATCTGCTGTTCGTGCGTGACGACGACATCCCCGACCTGGTGCAGGAGGATGTCTGCGACCTAGGCCTCGTTGGACTGAACGTCATCGAGGAGAAGCGTCTCGCCTTCGGCGCCCGCGGCGTCGCTCCGCTGTTCGAACAGGTGCAGACGCTGGACTTCGGCCGCTGCCGGCTGGGCATCGCCGTTCCCGATGGCTTCGCCTGGCAGGACCCGGGTTCGCTCGCCGGCCGTCGCATCGCCACCACCTACCCCAATATCCTCAACCGCTGGCTCGCCGAGCGCGGCGTGCGCGCCGAGGTGGTGGTGCTGTCCGGCGCGGTGGAGATCGCGCCGCGCCTGGGTCGCGCCGATGTCATCTGCGACCTCATCTCGACGGGCTCCACACTCGCCGCCAACCACCTGCGCGAGGTGGAAACGGTGATGCACAGCCAGGCGGTGCTGATCCGCACACCGGTACCCATCCCGCCCGAGAAGCAGGAGTGGACCCGCCGCCTGCTGATGCGCATCGATGGCGTGGAACAGGTCAAGGGCAGCAAGTACATCATGCTGCACGTGCCACGCTCGGCCCTGCCGCAGGTGGCCAAGCTCCTGCCCGGAAGCGAGGCGCCCACGGTTATCCCGCTGGAGGGCCGGGGAGATCGCGTCGCCGTGCACGCGGTGTGCCGCGAGAACGTGTTCTGGGAAACGCTGGAGCAGCTCAAGGCGGTGGGCGCAAGCTCGGTGCTGGTGCTGCCCGTCGAGAAAATGCTGGCTTGAACCCGATGTGTATTCTCGACTGGTCCACCGCGAGCCAGGCGCAGCGCCGCCAAGCCCTGGCCCGCCCCGCACAGGCCGGCGCCGAGGATCTGCACGCGCAGGTGCGCGAGATCCTCGCCGCCGTGCGCGAACGCGGCGATGCGGCCGTACGCGATTTCACCCGTCGCTTCGATGGCATTACGCTTAACGACTTCGAGGTCGGCGCCAGCGAGTTCGCCGCCGCCTCACAGCGCTTGAGCACTGCGCAGCACGCGGCCATCGACCAAGCCATTGCCAACGTGCACGCCTTCCACCAGGCGCAGGCCACGCCGGCGGTACGCGTGGAGACCGCGCCCGGCGTGCTGTGCGAGCGCCTGGTGCGCCCGATCCGCGCCGTCGGACTGTACGTGCCGGCCGGGCGTGCACCCCTGCCCTCCACCGCCATCATGCTGGCCGTGCCGGCTGCCATCGCCGGCTGCGCCGAGCGCGTGTTGTGCACGCCGCCCGATACGCAAGGCCGGGCCGACCCGGCGGTACTGGTGGCGGCGCATCGCGCCGGCGCCACGCGGCTGTTCAAGATCGGCGGCGCGCAGGCGGTGGCGGCGCTGGCCTTCGGCACCGAGAGCGTGCCCCGTTGCGACAAGATCTTCGGTCCGGGCAATGCCTGGGTCACGGCGGCCAAACTGCTGGCCGCGCAGGCGCCGGACGGCGCCGCCTTCGATCTGCCCGCCGGTCCTTCCGAAGTGCTGGTGGTGGCGGATGCGCAGGCGAACCCCGAGTTCGTCGCGGCGGATCTGCTGGCGCAGGCCGAGCACAGCGCCGACGCGCAGGCCCTGCTGGTCACCGACAGCGCCGCGCTCGCCGCCGCCGTGGCGGCCGAGCTGAGCGTGCAGGCGGCGGGACTGTCGCGCCGCGCAATTCTTGCCGAGTCGCTCCAGCACCTGCGGCTCATCGTCGCGCCGGACCTCTCCACCGCCTTCGACATCGTGAACCTGCACGCGCCCGAGCATCTCATCGTGCAGGTGCGCGATGCGCGCGACTGGCTGCCGCGCATCCAGCACGCCGGCGCCGTGTTCCTCGGCCCCTGGTCGCCGGAGTCGGTGGGCGATTACTGCAGTGGGCCCAACCACACCCTGCCCACTTACGGCCAGGCCCGTGCCTACAGCGGACTGGGTCTGGAGGATTTCCAGAAGCGCATCACCGTGCAGGAGCTCACCGCCGCGGGCCTGCGCGCGCTGGGCGAGACCACCACGGTGCTGGCGCGGCTGGAGGGCCTGGAGGCGCATGCCCAGGCCGTCACGCGCCGCCTGCGGGTGGCCTCGTGAGCGCGCCCGCGAGCCGAGCCGGCGGCGTGTTCGAGAGCCTGGTGCGCGCCGAGATCCTGGCGCTCACGCCCTACTCGCATGCGGCTTGGCAACCGCATCTGGTGCGGCTGCATGCCAACGAGGCGCCATGGCGTCCGGCGGGCGATGTCACCGAAGCGGGACTGAACCGCTACCCCGAGCCCCAGCCGCAGGCGCTGGTGCGCGAGCTGGCCGCGTTGTTCGAGGTCGAGCCGGCGCAGCTCCTGGTCACCCGCGGGAGCGATGAGGCCATCGACCTGCTGAGCCGCGTTTTCCTGCGCGCCGGGCAGGATGCGATTTTGCAGACGCCGCCGACCTTCGGCATGTACTCGGTGGCGGCGCACATCCAAGGCGCCGAGGTCATCGAGGCGCCGCTCCGGCGCGAACAGGACTGGCAGCTGGACGCCGCGCGGCTGCTCGCCGCCTGGCGTCCGGCCGCGAAGCTCGTGTACCTGTGTTCGCCCAACAATCCCACCGGCAACCGCCTGGACGAATCAGCCATCCTCGCCGTCTGCGAGACCCTGGCAGGCCGAGCCATCGTGGTCGTCGACGAAGCTTATGTGGAATGGTCCGGCGTTCCCAGCCTGGCCCGTTTCCTGCCGCGCTTTTCGCACCTGGCCATCCTGCGCACTCTATCCAAGGCGCATGCCCTGGCGGGCGCCCGGTGCGGCACGCTGCTCGCGCATCCCGAGCTCATCGCGCTGGCGCGCCGCGTGATCCCGCCCTACGCCATCGCGCAGGGCACGGTGGAGTCGGTGCTGCGCGCGCTGCAACCGGCGGCACTGGCCGAATCGCGCCGGCAAGTGGCGCAGCTCCTGCAGCAGCGCCGGTGGTTGGCACAGGAGCTGGCCGCGTTGCCGCAGGTGGAGAAGGTCTGGCCCAGCGATGCGAATTTCCTGATGATCGACGGCCGCGACGCGGCCGCGATGCTCGGACGCGCCGCGGCCGGCGGCTTCATTCTGCGCGACTTGTCGGGCTATCCCACGCTACTGAACTCGCTGCGGGTGTCGGTGGGCAGCCCCGAGCACAACCGCCAACTGCTGAGGAGTCTGCGCGCGCCATGAGCGGCCAACACATTCTGTTCATCGATCGCGATGGTACGCTGGTGGAGGAGCCGCCCGACGAACAGGTCGACCGGCTGGACAAGGTGCGCCTGCTGCCCGGCGTCATCGCCGCGTTGCAGGCGTTGAAAGCCGCAGGCTTTCGCTTCGTCATGGTGAGCAACCAGGACGGTCTCGGCACGCCCAGCTTTCCGCTGGCGGATTTCCAGCCCGTGCAGGATTTTATCCTGGCGCTGTTCGCCTCCCAGGGCATCGAGTTCGACACCGTGCTGATCTGCCCGCATTTCGCGCGCGATGGCTGCACCTGCCGCAAGCCCGGCGTGGCGCTGATCACGCCCTACCTTGCGGGTCATCCGCTCGACCCCGCGCGCAGCTACGTCATCGGCGACCGCGACACCGATCTGACCCTTGCCCGCAATTTGGGGCTAACTGGCCTGCGTGTGCGCGCCGGCGGCGGACCGGGAGAGGACTGGCCGGCGGTGACGCGCCGCATTTTGGAGTCCTCGCGCCGCGCCACGCTCGCCCGCAAGACCCGCGAGACCGACATCCAGGTGGACATCGACCTGTCGCACGCCGAAGGCTCGAGCATCCACACCGGCATCGGCTTCTTCGATCACATGCTGGAGCAGATCGCGCGGCACGGCGGCTTCTCGCTCAAGCTCGCCTGCACCGGCGATCTGCGGGTGGATGAGCATCACACGGTGGAGGACTGCGCTCTGGCGCTCGGCGCCTGCCTGCACGAGGCGCTGGGCGACAAGCGCGGCATCGGCCGCTACGGCTTCGTGCTGGCCATGGACGAGGCCGAGGCAAATGTGGCCCTCGACCTGTCCGGCCGCCCGTACTTCGTCTGGGCCGGCCAATTCGGACGCGAGCGGGTCGGCGAGCTGCCCACCGAACTCGTGCCGCATTTCTTCCGCTCCCTGGCCGACAGTCTGGGCGCGGCGCTGCACATCGGCGTGAAGGGCGAGAACACGCATCACATGGTCGAGGCGTGTTTCAAGGGCGTGGGCCGCGCGCTGCGCCAGGCGATCCGCCTGGAAGGCGGCGATGTTCCTTCCACCAAGGGCAGCTTGTGAGCGCAGGGTCAGTTCGTGAACGCCACGGGCAATCCGTGAGTACCAAGGGCCGCCCGTGAACGGCACGCGCGTGGTAATCGTGGACAGCGGCGGTGCCAACATTGCCTCGCTGGAATTCGCATTGCAGCGCCTGCAGGTGCCGGTCACGCTCAGCGCCGATGCCGGCGAGATCCGCGCCGCATCGCATGTGCTGCTGCCCGGCGTGGGCGCGGCCGGCGATGCCATGGCGCGGCTGCGCGCCAACGGCCTTGCGCAAGTGATCCCGCGACTCACACAGCCGCTGCTCGGCATCTGCTTGGGCATGCAGTTGCTGTTCGAGTCCTCGGCGGAAGGCGATACGCCCTGCCTGGGCATCCTGCCGGGCCGCGCGCAGCGCCTGCCGCCGGCCGCGGGCCGCCCGGTGCCGCACATGGGCTGGAATACCTTGCAACCCTGCGCGGCCTCGCCGCTCCTGTCGGGCATCGAGTGCGGCGCCTATGCCTACTTCGTGCACAGCTACGCCCTGCCGCTGAGCGAGGCCACCACCGCCAGCTGCGACTATGGCCTTGCCTTCAGCGCCTGCGTGCAGCGCGCGAATTTCTTCGGCGCGCAGTTCCATCCCGAGCGTTCGGCGCAGGTGGGCGCGCGCCTGCTGCGCAATTTCCTGGAGCTGCATTGACCATGCGCCTGATTCCCGCCATCGATCTGAAAGAGGGACGCTGCGTGCGGCTGTTCCAGGGCGACTTCGACGCCGAGACGCGCTACGCCGTGGATCCGCTGGCCCTCGCCGGTCATTACCGCGACCTGGGCGCGGACTGGCTGCACGTGGTGGACCTGGACGGCGCGCGCGACGGCATCGCCGGAAACGGCGAACTCATCGCACGCATGGCTGCGCTTGCGGGATTGAAACTGCAGGTGGGCGGCGGGTTACGCGATGCGCGCTCGGTGCAGGCGCTGCTCGCGGCCGGTGTGTCACGCGTGGTGATCGGCAGCGCCGCGGTGACGCACCCGCAGGAGGTGTCGCAGTGGATTCGCGACGCGGGTCCTGAGCGCCTGACGTTGGCCTTTGACGTGCGCTTCGATGCGGCGGGGCTGCCGCGCCTGGCGACGCATGGTTGGCGGTCGCAGTCCGCGGTGTCGCTGTGGGAGGCGGTGGCCACCTTCGAGACGGCCGGATTGACGCATGTGCTGTGCACCGATGTCAGCCGCGACGGAGCGCTGAATGGACCCAACCTGGATCTGTACGAGGCGGCGGTGAAACGCTTCGCGAATATCCACTGGCAGGCCTCGGGCGGTATCCGCGACATCGCCGATCTCACCGCTCTGCAAAGCCTGGGCCTTGCCGCCGCCATC
The DNA here is from genome assembly GCA_018240265.1 of Pseudomonadota bacterium. GTDB lineage: Bacteria > Pseudomonadota > Gammaproteobacteria > Steroidobacterales > Steroidobacteraceae > TMP-86. The sequence continues at coordinate 12,053 of JAFEGC010000014.1, forward strand.
AGCGGCAAGGCGCTGCTGGAACAACGCCTGCCACGCGAGGAGCTGCGGCCATTTTTGCCAAACGCCTGATTCCCTGCCTGGATGTGCGCGATGGGCGCGTGGTGAAGGGCGTGCGCTTCCGCAATCATCGCGTGGTGGGCGATATCCTGGAGCTCGCGCAGCGCTACCGCGACGAGGGAGCCGACGAACTGGTGTTCTACGACATCACTGCCAGCCCCGACGGGCGCGGCGTGGATCGTGCCTGGGTGAACCAGGTGGCGCGGCTTCTCGATATCCCCTTCTGCGTGGCAGGCGGCATACGTTCGGTGCACGAGGCCGAGCAGGTGCTGGCGGCCGGTGCGGAAAAAGTGTCGGTGAACTCCCCGGCGCTGGCCAATCCCGCGCTCATCGGCGAACTGGCGCGGCGTTTCGGCACACAATGCGTGGTGGTCGGGGTGGACAGCCAGACCCGTGACGGTGATTACGTGGTGCAGCAGTACACCGGGAGCGAGGCGCATGTGCGCGATGCTGAGCGCCGCACGCTGGAATGGGTGCCCGAGGCGGTGTCGCGCGGCGCCGGCGAAATCGTGCTCAACTGCATGGCCAGCGACGGCGTGCGCCATGGTTATGACCTTGCGCAGCTCGCCGCGGTGCGCCGGGTGTGCAGCGTGCCGCTGGTGGCCTCGGGCGGCGCCGGCACGCTCGAACATTTCGAGTCAGTGTTCCGTGAAGCGGGCGTGGACGCGGCGCTCGCCGCCAGCGTATTCCATTCCGGTAGCATCACCATTCCCGAATTGAAATCCTTCCTGCGTCAGCGCGGGATCGAGGTCCGCATATGAACGCCCCCGCCATCGACTGGGACCGCCTGGGCGGACTCATCCCCGCCATCGTCCAGGACGCCAGCAGCGGCGCCGTGCTCATGCTGGGCTGGATGAACCGGGAGGCCTGCGAGCGGACCTGCTCCACGGGGCGCGTCGCCTTTTTCAGCCGCAGCCGCCAGCGACTATGGGTGAAGGGCGAGACTTCCGGGCATTTCCTGGAACTGCGTTCGCTGGCGCTGGACTGCGATGCCGATGCGCTGCTGGTGCTGGCGGTGCCGCACGGTCCCACCTGCCATCGCGGCACGGCCACCTGCTGGGGCGAGGCCGCGCCGAAGGCCGCGGCGCAGGACCTGTACTTCCTGTCGCAGCTCGAGGGCGTGATCGAAGCTCGCATCGCGGAGCGGCCCGAGGGCAGCTATACCACGCGGCTGTTGCAGCAGGGCACGCGACGCATCGCGCAGAAAGTCGGTGAGGAAGGATTGGAAGTCGCACTGGCCGCCGTGGCGCAGGGCGAGGCCGCGACAGTGAGCGAGGCGGCGGACCTGCTGTTCCACTTGATACTGCTGCTCAAGGTGAAGGACTTGACGCTGGCGCAGGTGGTGGCGGAGCTGCGGCAGCGGCATGCGCAACGCGCCGGGTAGCGCACCGCTACGATCGACGACTGAAGCGGCGCGGCTCGAAACTCACTCGGTCAGGCAGGCCGGATCGAAGCGATACTCGCCGTTCAGCCACGCCAGCAATTCCGCGGCATAAGGATCGCCCGCCGCGGCGCGTAGCATCGCGACCCAGCGCTCGCGCTCGGCCGGTTCGAACGCCTCCAACCCCTGTTCCTCCACCAGCGGCCGGCGATCGCGCAGCAGTCCTGCCACCGGCTCGCCGCACAGTGCCAGGCAGTCCTGTTCAGTGACGCCGCGCAGTCCCAGGAGCTTGGCGTAACCGCACAGCGCCACCTGCGACAGATACGCCTGATTCATGGGATTTATGGCGATGCCCGCCACCGCTGCCGGGTCAAGCTCCCAGCGCCCGCGATCCGGCGACAGGAACAGCCGCGCGCAGCGCTTGCGCGCATCGTTGGCGATGTTGTTGTCCCAGATGAAGGGCCGGCGCCGCAGGAGCTCGGCCACCTCATCGAGATGCCCGCGCGGATAGCAATCCGAGCACACCACCTCGCCGGTCCAGAATATCTCGATGCGCGAATCTATGAGCCGCCCGATATCCGCAAGATAGTCCGGCGGCGGCGCACCGAAAGCCCGCGCCAGCAGCGCATCGTAGGAGTAGTAGGTGGGACAGAAAATATACCGGCGCGCCGTGCTCCAGGAGGTGATGTCATCGACGATGCGGACCTGCAGTTGCGCGAGGCGCGGCAGATCGCCGCGCATGTCGTCGAACAGGATGCACAGCACCTCGCAGCCCAGCTCGTCGAGCTGGGCGACCTTGCGGCGCAGATCAGCGCGCGCAGTGTCATCGTAATCGCGAAACACCTCGAAAGGCGTGAGGCCCACGCCGAAGGCGAGGTTCCGGGCGCGGCAATGAGCGGCCAGCGCCGCGAACTCCGCCGCGCGTTCCGCGGGGATGGGCTCGCGCCAGCGGCGGCGCAACCAAGGATCGGATTTTGGCGCATACAGGTAAAAGTGGTAACCGGCGCGCGCGAGGAACTCCGCGGCATCGCGCCGGGCCGCGAAACCCCAGGCATTGCCGAAGAAGCCTTCGATCACGCCGGCGAACATGGGAGTCTTGCGGGTAGCTGCACGTCCCTATGGTAAGGTCTGCGCGAACGCCGGCACAATCAGATTCAAGGCGCGCGCTTTGGTTCGTCAGCACCCTCCCCAAGCGCTAGAATCCGCGCAGGCGCCTGCTCCCGAGGATCGACGTGAACGTACTTCCGACATTCGACATGATGCTGTTCGGTGGCACCGGCGATCTGGTCAGGCGCAAGTTGCTGCCGGCGCTGTACCGGCGGCACGTGGCCGGCCAGGTCAACGCCGAATCGCGGGTGTTCGGCATCGCCCGTTCCGCGCTCAGCCGCGAGCAGTACCAGGAGCAGAGCCGCAAGTCGTGCGCGGAATTCCTCGGCCAGGAGTTCGACGAGCGGCGCTGGGATGCGTTCAGCGCGCAATTGTTCTATCTTCGCATCGATGCCGATGTGAGCGAAGATTACCGCCCGCTCGCCGCGGCGCTGCAAGGCCGCGAGCCGCTGGTGCGGGTGTTCTTCTACTCCACCGCTTCCAATCTGTTCGCGCTCATCAGCGCACAACTGGCCAAGTCGGAGCTGATCACACCTAACTCGCGTGTGGTGCTGGAAAAACCCCTGGGCCATGACCTGGCCTCGGCCGACGAGATCAACCAGTCCATCGCCGCCGTATTCCGCGAGCGGCAGGTGTTTCGCATCGACCATTACCTGGGCAAGGAGACGGTGCAAAACCTGCTGGCGCTGCGTTTCGGCAACGCGCTGTTCGAGCCACTGTGGCGCCGCGGGCGCGTGCGCCACGTACAGATCACGGTAGCCGAGGAACTCGGCGTGGAACGGCGCGGACAGTTCTACGACCAGACCGGCGCGCTGCGCGACATGGTGCAGAACCACCTGCTGCAGCTCTTGTGCATCATGGCCATGGAGCCACCGGCCAGCAACGACCCGGACGCGGTGCGCGACGAGAAGCTCAAGGTACTGCGCTCGCTGCGACCGATCCGCGGCGCCGATGTCACTACCAAGAGCGTGCGCGGCCAGTACAAGGCCGGCGCCACCAACGGCGCACCGGTGCCGGCCTACCTCGAGGAAAAGGACATCCCGCCCAACAGCACCACCGAGACCTTCGTGGCCCTCAAGGCCGAGATCGATTCCTGGCGCTGGGCCGGCGTGCCCTTCTACCTGCGTACCGGCAAACGCCTGCAGGAACGCCTGACCGAGCTGGTGGTAACCTTCGAGGACGTGCCCTACTCCGTGTTCGAGGCACCGCCTCCTTCCGAATCCGCCAACCAGCTGGTGATCCAGCTACAGCCCGAGGAGAGCATCACCCTCACCATCCTCGCCAAGAACCCCGGTGAGGGCATGCGCTTGAAGCCCGTGAACCTGAACCTCGACCTCGGGGAAACCTTCAAGGTCAAGGTGCTGGACGCTTACGAACGCTTGCTCATGGACATCATCAACGGCAATCTCACGCTGTTTATGCGCCGCGACGAGCTGGATGCAGCCTGGCGCTGGATCGACCCGATCCGTGAGGGCTGGCTGGAATTCGAAGATCGGCCCAAACTATACACAGCGGGCAGTTGGGGCCCAGCGGCTTCCAGTTCCCTTCTAGGACGCGATGGATTCGCCTGGCATGATGAGCAATGACCATGAATCAATCCGGCCCTACCTTGCAACGCTTCGCCGATCCTGAACGCCTGGCCGATGCCCTGTCCGAACGCCTGGTGCTGGGACTGCGCGCCGCCATCGCGGCGCGCGGCACCGCCAGCCTGATCGTCTCCGGCGGTAAAACCCCCCTGCCGCTGTTCGAGCGGCTGGCCGTCACCGATCTGGGCTGGCGCCAGGTGAAGATCGCACTGGCCGACGAACGCTGGGTGGCCCTGGAGGACGAGGGCAGCAACGAGCGCTTTGTGCGCGAGCATCTGCTACACGGCCATGCCGCCGCTGCTTCGTTCGTGGGCCTCAAGAACGATGCGCCCAGCGCCGCGCGCGGCGCCGTTGCCGCCTGGCGCGCAGTGGCCAAGCTTGCTCGTCCCTTCGATGTCATGCTGCTGGGTATGGGCGATGATGGTCATACCGCCTCGCTGTTTCCCGACAGCCCCAACCTGTCCAAGGCGCTGGACCCCGATGCTGCGCCCGGATGCGTGGCGACGCGCTCGCCGGTGGCGCCGCAGGAACGCATCACCTTGAACTGCGCCGCGCTCCTGGATGCGCGCGACATCATCGTCTCCAGCACCGGCGAGACGAAGTGGCGGGTCTACGAGGAGGCGCTGAGCGAAGGCCCGGTCGAGGACATGCCCATCCGGGCGATTTTCCGCCAGACTCGAACGCCGGTGGCCTTTTTCTGGGCGCCATAGCCGCGCGACCGCGACGTAGCGCCAGCATCCACGCGCCGCGAACTTCGCCCGTTCAGGCCAACGGCGAATCGGCGCGGGTCAGTCGATCAGACCCTGGATCGCGACGCAAAAGGCCCGATGTTCCGATTCAGTCAATCAGGAACCGCAGCGTGCGCCGCAGCGGTTCCGCGGCACCCCACAGCAGCTGATCCCCCACCGTAAAGGCCGACCAGTACAGCGGGCCCATCGCCAGTCGGCGCAGGCGGCCGATGGGCACGGTCAGCTTGCCGCTGACCGCCGCTGGCGACAGCTCGCGCATGGAGTGTTCGCGGTCGTTGGGCACCACTCGCACCCACGGGTTGCCGGACAGGATGATGCGCTCGATCTCCTGCTGCGACAGCTCACGCTTCAACTTGAGCGTGAGCGCCTGACTGTGGCAGCGCATGGCGCTCACCCGCACACACACGCCTTCCACCGCCAGGGTTCCCGGCGCAAGGCCCAGGATCTTGTTGGCCTCGGCCGTGGCCTTCCACTCCTCGCGACTCTGCCCGTTGCCCAGGTCCTTGTCGATCCAGGGAATGAGGCTCGCCGCCAGCGGCACACCGAAGTGTTCGGTGGGCAGCGCGCTGGAGCCTAGCGCCTCGTTGACCACGCGGTCGATGTCCAGTATGGAGGTGCGCGCATCGGCCAGCAACGGCTTCGCCGCCTCGTACAGCGCGCCCATCTGCGCCAGCAGTTCGCGCATGTTCTGCGCGCCGGCGCCCGAGGCCGACTGATAGGTCATGGCGGAGATCCATTCCACCAGATCCTCGCGCACCAGGCCCGAGAGGCCCATGAGCATGAGCGAGACCGTGCAATTGCCGCCGATGAAATCCTTGACTCCCGATCGCTTGGCCGCCTGCATCACCGGCAGGTTCACCGGGTCGAGCACCACCACCGAATCCTTCGCCATGCGCAGCGCCGAAGCGGCATCGATCCAGTAGCCATCCCAGCCGCCGGCGCGCAGCTTGCCGTGCACGGCCTGAGTGTAGTCGCCGCCCTGGCAGGAAATCAGGATGGGGAGCTTTTTCAGGGCATCGAGATCGTTGGCGTCCAGCACCGGTCCCACGGCGCGGCCGATGGACGGCGCCTGCCCGCCCGCCTGCGAGGTGCTGAAGAACGTGGGCTGCACATGATCGAAATCGCGCTCGGCGCGCATGCGCTCGAGCAGCACCGACCCTACCATGCCGCGCCATCCAATCAGACCGATCTGTTTCATATCAAGACTTCGCGGGCCGGCGCCCGCAGGTTGTAATGTGAGCTCATGGCGCGACCATACGCGCCGGTGGTGGCGATCAATAGTACATCGCCCTCGGTGGTCCGCGGCAGCCAGCGGTCTTGGCCGAGCTGGTCGGCGCTTTCGCAAATCGGCCCGACCACGTTCACGAACTGCTCGGCCGGCGCATCGCAGCGCGTGAGATTGACGATATCGTGATGCGCGCCGTACAACGCCGGGCGGATGAGCGAGTTCATGCCGGTGGCGATGCCCACGTACTGCACCTCGCCCTTGCCCTTCAACTGCGTCACCTGCGCCACCAGCACGCCGGCCTGCGCCACCAGGTAGCGGCCAGGCTCCATCCAGAACTCAAGGCCCGGAAATCGCTGCTTGAGGCCCGCCACGCCCTTGTGCAGCGCGGCCAAGTCCACCTGCGCATGGCCGGTATGCTCCGGCACGCCCAGCCCACCACCCAGGTCGACCACGCGCACCTGCGGAAAACGCCGCGCAAGATCCGCAAGGATGGCGCCGGTCTCGGTCCAGTTGTCGATGCTGAAAATGCCACTGCCGGTGTGTGCGTGCAGGCCCACCACGCGCGCTCCGGCGGTTCGCGCCAGCGCCGTTACCTCGTCCATCTCGAACAGCGGGATGCCGAACTTGGAGTGCACGCCGGCGGTGCGCACATGCTGGTGATGGCCGCGCCCGAAGCCCGGGTCCACACGGATGAATACCTCGCGGTCGCGGAACAGCTCCGGCCAGTGTTGCAACGGATGCAAGTTATCCAGCGTGACGCGCACGCCGCGCGCAAAACCCGCCTCGTACTCGCCGCGCGGCGCGAAATTCGGCGTGAAAATCACCGCCTCGGGCGCGAGACCCGCCACGCTGGCGAAGGCGTGCTCCAGCTCCGGTTGCGACACGCATTCGAGCATGAGGCCGGCACCAGCGAACAGCCGCAGGATGTCGGCATGCCAATTGGCCTTCATCGCGTAGGCCCACCGATCCACCGACGTCACCGCAGCGAGCGAGTCCACCGCCTGGCGCAGCGAGTCACGGTCGTAGACGAAGGCGGCGCCCTCGCGCGCGGCGATCTGCAACAGTTGCTGACGCTTGCCGGGTTCGAGCCACCAGGGCTTCAACGGCGTGCGCGCCGGTTCCTCGGGCGCGAACAACTGCTGCCAGGTGGGCCCGAGCACATCGTCCGAGCCGATGCCCTGGATCAGCCGTTCATGCAGCTGCTGCACCAGCTTGTCGCCCTGGGACTCGTCGATGACGAAGGTGAAATTCAAGTCGTTGGCCGCCTGGCTGACGAGGTAAATCTTGTGATCCTCGAACAGCTCGAAGGCCTCGCCCAGTTCGTGCAGGATGGCGCGGATGTTGTGGCCCACCAGGCTGAGCGAGGCGCAGGGACCGATCACCTGCACGCGGCAGAGGTTTTCCAGCGACGCGGTGAGCCGCGCCAGCGCCTCGCG
>JAFEGC010000150.1 GCA_018240265.1 Pseudomonadota bacterium
CGCGCGCCGGCGGCGATGGCGGCTTCTCCCTGCTGCGCGTTCAGCACCGTGCCGGCGCCCACGATGAGCTGGGGCAGCTCGCGGCCCAGCGCGGCGATGGTCGGCAGGGCCGCCGCGGTGCGCAGCGTGATTTCCTGCATGCGCAAGCCCGCCTCGAACAGCAAGCGGGCCACCGTCAGGCCGCTTTCGAGCGAGTGCGGCGTGATCACGGGCAGCACCCGGTGGCCGGAAAAACAGGCCTCGACGCCGGCGAAGCTCAAGGAGCCTTGCCTTCGCCGCTGCGGTCCGCCGCCGGCTCATACAAGTTGCGCGACATGGTCAACGCCGTTTCCACGCCGCCGTAGTAGTGCGCCCGCTCACCGCCGGCCTTGAACCCCAGGCGCTCGTAGAAGGCGCGGGCGCCGGCGTTGCCGCGGCGCAGCTCCAGATCGATACGCCGAATGCCCGCGGCATCGGCGCTGGCGATGAGCCAGTCGATCAGCCGCCGGCCGCAACCCTGCTGCCGCCACTCGGGTCGCACTGCCAGCAGGTTGAGGTGCGCCGTTTCGTCGGCGAAACGCGTGATGGCAAAACCCACCAGCCGGCGTTCGCTGCGTGCCACCACCACCGAGCAGCTGCGATCCAGGATGTGGCGCTGAACGCGCGAGAACGTCCATGACCAGTGCAGTCCCTGTTCGATGAAATCGCGTGACATGCGCGCGATGCGCTCGGCTTCTTCCGGCACGGCCAAACCCAGTGTGACGATTTCGGTCATGGATCAGCGGCTGCGGTAGCGGTCGGTGGCGCTGACCAGTTCATGGGTGTTGCCGGGATCGAAGGCCGAGTGACCGGCCTCGGTTACCATGCGCAGGTCCGCCTCCGGCCACGCCCGGTGCAGATCCCAGGCGCTCATGGGTGGGCACACCACGTCATAGCGACCCTGCACGATGGTCGCCGGGATGTGGCGGATTTTCGGCACATCGTCGATGAGCTGGTTCTCATGGCGCATGAAACCGCGGTTGACGAAGTAGTGGCACTCGATGCGCGCCATGGCCAGGGCGAAATGATCCTCGCCCGAGTGCTTGATGCTGTCGGGGTTGGGATGCAGGAAGCTGGTCGAGCCTTCCCAGATCGACCAGGCGCGCGCCGCCGCCAGCGCGGTGCGCTGATCCGCGCCGGTCAGGCGCTTGTGGTAGGCGGACAGGAAATCGTCGCGCTCCTCCGGCGGGATCTGGTCGCGGTAGGGCTCCCAGAATTCCGGGTACAGGGCCGAGGCGCCGAATTGATAGAACCAGCGGATCTCCTGGTAGCGCAGCAGGAAAATGCCGCGCAGCACCAGTTCGGTGACCCGATCCGGATGCGCCTGGGAATAGGCCAGCGAGAGGGTGCTGCCCCATGAACCGCCGAACACCAGCCAGCGCTCGACGCCTAAGTGCTTGCGCAGGCGCTCGATGTCGGCCACCAGATGCCAGGTGGTGTTCTCCACCAGGCTTGCATGCGGGCGGCTGCGACCGCAGCCGCGCTGGTCGAACACGATGATGCGGTAGTGCTGCGGATCGAAAAACCGCCGCGCGCGCGCATCCGCGCCGCCGCCGGGGCCGCCGTGCAGGAAAACGGCCGGCTTGCCCTGGCGGTTGCCGCTTTCCTCGTAGTAGATCTCATGCAGCTCGGAGACGCGCAGGTAGTCTTTGCGGTACGGCTCGATGGGCGGGTACAGCGTGCGCAGCGCCACCGCACCGGGCCTGGTGAGGCGGTGCGGGTCGATGCGGCGCGCCGCCGCGCGACGGGTTGCGCCGCCGCGCTTGGCTGCCACGGTCACCCGCTTGTGCGGGGGATGTTTGGCGGCACCGGCGCGGCCGCGCGCCGGCTTGCCCGCTTTCCCGCCCTTGCGCTCAGCCACGTTGCACCAGCGGCCCGAGCACACGGCCTCCGAGCAGGTGCAGATGCAGGTGATAGACCTCCTGCCCGCCATGGGTGCGGCAGTTGAAAATCAGCCGGTAGCCGTCGCTTGCGATGCCAAGCCGGCGGGCCAGATCGCGCGCCACGATGATCATGTGGCCCACCAGCGCCTCGTCCTCGTCGCCGATGTCGTCGACGGTTTCGATGACTTTTGTCGGCACCACCAAGACGTGAGTGGGCGCTGCCGGCCGGATGTCGGTGAACGCGACCACCCGGTCGTCGCGATGCAGGATGTTGGCCGGCAGCTCGCCGGCAATGATTTTTTCGAAAACCGTCGCCATAACCGCTCCCTTCATGCCTCGGCGGCCCATCTTAGCGCGAACGGACTGGCTGCTGCCTCCCGCCGCCGGTCCGGCAGCTGCTGGTCGGTCCGGCCATGCCGATTACGGACTTTTCCGTATCCAGTATTGGTTTCCAGGTGCGCTACCGTTTGCAGTTGGCCCCCCTGCCCGATCTGTTCCTGTTCTACAGCCGGGGAGGGGGCGGTCTGAACATCGGTCGAGTTATTTCGCGAAGTGGAAATGGGAACGATTCTCATATAGAATATTGGTATGGTTGCTGTTCTGAAATCGCTGGCTGAATTTGCGGCTCCGCCTGGCGTGGCGCTGTCGGAGCTGGAGCCCGGCGTGCCAGCGCGCGTGCTGTGCGTGCTAGGCCAGCGGCAGGCCGCGCCCGTGGACGTATCGCTCCGCTTGGCCGAGTTGGGGTTCTTGCCCGGCGAGCAGGTGCGCATCGTGGCGCGCGGCTTTCTCGCTGGCGAGCCGCTGGCGGTGCGCATCGGCACCGGTACGTTCGCGTTGCGCCGCTTCGAGGCCGCCGTCATTCGCGTCATGCCGGAGTCCGTCGCCCGAGGCTGATCGCCCGAGGCAACAAGCATGGACGGTTCCGCCGCCGCTCCGCTTTCCCCGCTGGTCGCCCTGGTAGGCAATCCGAATTGCGGCAAGACCGCGTTGTTCAACGTGCTCACCGGCAGCCGGCAGAAAGTGGCCAACTACGCCGGCGTTACCGTGGAGCGCAAGGAAGGCACGTACTTGAGCGCCGGCGGTCGGCGCATCCGCATACTCGACCTGCCGGGCGCATACAGCCTGGATGCGCTCACCCCCGATGAGCAAGTCACCGCTGATGTGCTGACCGGTCGTACCGCGCGCGAGGGCCGGCCGGATTTCGTGGTGTGCGTCACCGATGCCACCAACCTGCGCCAGAACCTGCGCCTGGTGCTGAGCCTGAAGCGCCTGGGGTTGCCCATGGTGGTGGCGTTGAACATGACCGACATCGCGCGCCGCAAAGGTATCCGCATCGATGTCGCCAAGCTCGCAGAACTCCTGCGCGTGCCGGTGGTGGAAACCGTGGGCGTGCGCCCCTCGGGCGCGAAGCAGTTGACGCAGCTGCTTGACGCGCTGCCCGCGCCACGGGCGCACGCCGAGGCGGTTGACGCACCGGCCGTGCGCACCGAGACGCAGGTCGAGCGCGACCAGGACGAGGTGCGGCGCATTCTGGCTGCGATCGGCGCTGACCGCATCGAGGGCGTCACCCGGAGCGATGCCATCGATGCCGTGGTGCTGCACCCGGTGGCCGGCCCGCTGATTCTTGGCGTCACGCTGTTCCTGGTGTTTCAGGCCGTGTTTTCCTGGGCACAGCTTCCCATGGATGTCATCAAGCAGGCGGTGAACTGGGTGGGCGAGGCGGTGAACGCGCTGTTGCCGCAGAGCCTGTTCCGCAGTCTCCTGGTGGATGGCGTGCTGGCGGGTGTGGGCAGCGTGCTGGTGTTCCTGCCGCAGATCATCATCCTGTTTTTTTTCATCCTGGTGCTGGAGGAATCGGGCTATCTGCCGCGCGCGGCCTTCCTGCTCGACCGGCTGATGGGAAGCGTGGGCCTGTCGGGCCGCTCCTTCATCCCGCTGCTGTCGAGTTTCGCCTGCGCCATTCCCGGCATCATGGCCACACGCACCATCCAGAATCCGCGCGACCGGCTGGTCACCATCATGATCGCGCCGCTCATGACCTGCTCGGCGCGCCTGCCCGTATATGCGCTGATCATCGGCGCCTTCATTCCGCGCCGGCAACTGTGGGGCGGCATCGAGCTGCAGGGTCTGGTGCTGTTCGTGCTGTACCTGATGAGCGTGGTGTCGGCCATGGCGGTGGCGTTCGTGCTCAAGCGCCTGCAACGCGGTCGCCAACCGCAGGCGCTGATGCTGGAACTGCCGAGCTATCACCTGCCCAATCTACGGAGCCTCGCCATCGGTCTGTGGCAGCGGGTGGAGATCTTTCTCACGCGTGTGGGCACCATCATCTTGTCGTTGATGGTGATCCTGTGGGCGCTGTCCTCCTTCCCGGCGCCGCCGCCCGGTGCCACTGGCGCGCCGGTGCAGTACAGCGCCGCCGGTCACATTGGCCAGTGGCTGGCGGTGGTGTTCGCACCCATCGGATTCAACTGGCAGATCTGCGTGGCGCTGGTGCCGGGCCTGGCCGCGCGCGAGGTGGCGGTGAGCGCGCTGGGCACGGTGTACGCGCTCTCCGCCACCGGCAATGACGTGGCCGGCGCACTCACGCCGTTGATCGCGCATTCCTGGAGTCTGGCAACGGCGTTGTCGCTCCTGGCCTGGTACGTGTTCGCACCGCAATGCCTGTCCACGCTCGCCACCGTGCGGCGCGAGACCAACTCCTGGCGCTATCCGCTGTACATGGCGGGCTATTTGTTCGGGCTGGCGTACATCGCCTCATTCATCACCTATCGCGTGGCCTTGGCACTGGGAGCGTGAACGTGGCCGGCGTGATGGATGCAATGGTGGTGAGCGTGGTGATTCTGGCGGCGGCGATCTACGCGCTGACCTCGCTCGCACCGCGACCGCTGCGCCGGCGCACGCTCGCGGCGCTGGCCGCGCTGGCGCACCGTGTGCCGGGCGGCGCCGCGCTGGGCGCGCGGTTGGCGCGCGCCGCCGAAACCGCCCAACCCGGCTGTGGCGGTTGCGATGGCTGTGGCTCGGCGTCCGCGCGTTCCTCGCTTGCGCGTTCAGCGCGCTCGGCAGGAAAACCTGATGACGTACGCGTGCGGCTGTGGCTGCCGCGCCGGCGCCGTTGAGACTGCGGTGTACCGAATGCGCGCGCCTCCATGCGCGCGACTTTTAGCGCTGTGGATACCCTGACTAGCGCGTCCGTGCTGCCGGGTGTCGACAGTTATACTAGGAAAACCAGACGCTCCGCGCGTTGCCGCATCCCGCGATTCGATGCGTGTTATGTCATTTGCGCGGCGATCAACGACTGTGGAAAGTACCTGGTTCAGCGCCCGCTGAAACGCGGGGCGCGCTTGTCGCGAAACGCGCGCACGCCTTCGGCGAAATCGCCCGAGTCGCCGAGCCGCGCTTGCACCTGCGCCTCGCGCTCCAGCTGTTCGGTGAGGCTTGCGGCCGGCGCCTCGTTGAACATGCGCTTGATCTGCGCGTAGGCGAGCGTGGGCCCGGCGGCGAGTCGCTGCGCCATCGCGACCGCCGTGTCCTGCAACTGCGCATCCTCCACGCAGGCCCAGATCAGACCCCAGGCCGCGGCATCCGCCGCGCTCAGCGCATCGCCCAGCAGCGCCAGGCCCTTGGCGCGCGCCGTACCCACCAGCCTTGGCAGGAAATACGTGCCGCCCAGGTCGGGAATCAGGCCGAGCTTGGCGGCGAACAATTGCATGAACGTGGCCGAGCGTCCCGCCAGCACGATGTCCCCGGTCAGCGCCAGGCTCACACCGGCTCCGGCCGCCACGCCCTGCACGGCCACCACCACCGGAACGGGCAGGTGATACCAGGCCTCGATCATGGGATTGAGCCGTGTGCGCAAGGCCGCGCCCACGCCCGCGCCCGCGCCCACGCTCGCGGACTCATCCAGCAGCCCGCCCTGCACCACGTCCGCGCCGGCGCAGAAGCCGCGGCCCTCGGCGCCGAGCAGCACGGCGCGAATGCCGGTGTCGGCCCGGATCGCGGCCGCCGCCGCCAGCAGATCGTCCACGAGCGGGCGGTTGAAGGCATTGATCTTGTCGGGGCGGTTCAGCACCACCCGCGCCACGGCCTCGCGCCGCTCGAACAGCAGGGTCTCGAATTGCATGGGCCACACGCTATCACAGCCCGGCCGCGCGCGGCGGACCTCCGCACGGTAGACTGCGCGGCCATGAGCTTTCCCAAGAACCTGGCGGGTCGGCTGACCCTGCCCGTCATCGGCGCCCCGATGTTCATCGTCTCCACGCCCGAGTTGGTGCTGGCGCAGTGCCGGGCCGGCATCATCGGCTCGTTCCCGGCGCTCAATGCCCGCCCCGAATCCCAGCTCGACGAATGGCTGGACCGGATCACGCGCGAGCTGGCGGCGCATGCCGCGGCCCATCCCGGTGCGCGCACCGCACCCTTCGCCGTCAATCAGATCGTGCATGCCAGCAACACGCGCCTGGAGCATGACGTCGCCCTATGCGTGAAATATCGCGTGCCCATCGTCATCACCAGCCTGCGCCCGCCGGCCGAAGTGGTGGCCGCGGTGCACGGCTACGGCGGGCTGGTGTTTCACGATGTCATCAATCTGCGCCACGCGCGCAAGGCGGCCGAGCAGGGCGTGGATGGCTTGATCGCCGTGTGCACCGGCGCCGGTGGCCATGCCGGCATGCTCTCGCCGTTCGCGCTGCTGAAGGAAATCCGCGGCTTCTTTCCCGGCACGCTGATCCTGTCCGGCGCCATGAGCACCGGAGCCGACGTGCTGGCGGCGCAGATCATGGGCGCGGACCTTGCCTATCTCGGTACGCGCTTTCTCGCCACGCGCGAGGCCAATGCGTCGGAGGAGTACAAGCAAATGCTGGTGAACTCCGATGCCGACGACATCGTCTACACGCCGGTGTTCAGCGGCGTGGCCGGCAATTACCTGCGCGGTAGCATCGAGCGCGCGGGCCTTGATCCCGCCAACCAGCCCGCGGCCGACAAGGGCAAGATGAATTTTTCCAGCGTCGAGGGCGCCGGGGTCAAGGCGTGGAAGGACATC
>JAFEGC010000151.1 GCA_018240265.1 Pseudomonadota bacterium
GACTGCGCATCGACCTGCAGCAGCGCATTGCCGGCGGCATCCACCACGAAGGTGCGGGCGGCGCTGGCGGCCACGGCCTGGATCTTGGCGCCGATGCGCGCATCGCTCGGGATGGTGCGCAGCACGGCATTCGATGCCGTGTCGATGACCGACAACGTGCCATCCTCCTGATTGGGCACCAGCGCCACCTCGGTGCCGCTCGGCGCGGTGGCAGCCGCCGCAACCGCGCCGGCACACCACAGCGCCGCCAGCGCCAGTCGATGCAGATTCGAAGGTGTCACGCGCGCAAAATTCTCCGTCGTGTCGTTACCGATGCTGCGCCGCGAGCAAACCGGACGTCAAGCGGCGACGATGCCATGGGCCTGGCTACGCCGTGAACGGGTCGCGGCGGATGATGGTGTGCTCACGCTCAGGACCGGTGGACACCATGTCCACGGGCACGCCCACCAACACCTGGAGCCTCTCGAGGTACGCCCGCGCCGCCGCCGGCAGCGCCTGGTAACGCGTGATACCTGCGGTGCTCTGTGACCAGCCCGGGAGCTCTTCGTAAATCGGCCGGCAGTGCGCCAGTTGCTCGGGCAAGAGCGGTGGCGTATCGATACGCCGGCCCCCATGCTCGTAGCCCACGCACACGCGCACGGTAGCGAGGCCGTCGAGCACATCCAGCTTGGTCACGCAAAGCGAGGAACAGCTGCTGTGGATCACCGCGCGGCGCAGCGCCACCGCGTCGAACCAGCCGCAGCGACGCCGCCTTCCGGTGACCGAGCCGAACTCGTGACCCACGCGCGACAGGTGCTCGCCCTGCGCATCGAACAGCTCCGTCGGAAAGGGTCCCGCGCCGACGCGCGTGGCGTAGGCTTTGACGATGCCGATAACCTCGTGCAAACACCGAGGCCCCAACCCCGAGCCCGGCGCCGCGCCGCCGGCGGTGGTATTCGAGGAGGTGACGAAGGGATAGGTGCCGAGATCCACATCCAGCATGGCGCCCTGCGCGCCCTCGAACATGACGCTCCGTCCGGCGCGATGCAACTCGTCCAGGATGCCGGTGACATCAGCCACCAGCGGCTTGAAGCGCTCGCCGCAGGAAAGGAGCGGATCCAGCGTAGCGGCGTAGTCCACCGCCTGCGCATTCAGGAACCGCGTCAGGACGAAGTTGTGATAGTCGAGCACCGTGCGCAGCTTTTCCGCCAGGCGCTGTGGCTGGAACAGATCGGCCACCCGCAGGGCGCGCCGCGCCACCTTGTCCTCGTAGGCGGGACCGATGCCCCGGCCGGTGGTGCCGATGGCATTCGGCCCCTGAGCCTGCTCGCGCGCCTTGTCCAGCGCCACGTGCGAGGGCAGGATCAGCGGACAGGCGGGACTGGCGCGCAGACGCTCGAACACCGGCACGCCCTTGGCGATGAGGCCATCGGCCTCCTTGAAGAAAGCCTCCAGCGACAGCACCACGCCGTTGCCAATCAGACACTGCACGTGCGAATGCAGGATGCCGGAGGGAATGAGCGAGAGGATGGTCTTCTCGCCGCCGATGACCAGGGTATGCCCGGCATTGTGTCCGCCCTGGAAGCGCACCACCGCATGTACGCGGTCAGTGAGCAGGTCGACCACCTTGCCCTTGCCCTCATCGCCCCACTGCAGGCCGATGACCACCACGTTCTTAGCCATTGCGCGCCACCCACAGCAGGCCCACGCCCACCGCGATGCTGACCAGCCCTCCCCAGCGTAGCTGGCTGGTGGACATGCGCGACAGGCGCAGCATCAGCCGCTGCGCCGCCGCCGGATTGATGAACGGCAGCATGCCCTCCAGCACCAGGTACAGCGCGAACGCGCCGCATACGTAGCGCGCCAGTTCCTCCCAACCGACTTGCATGAACGGATTGGGCATCGCGTCAGCGGGCGCTCTCGCCCTTGTTCAGGAATTTGAAATAGGCGCCGTCGGGGGCGATCACCAACACATCGCCGTCGCGGCCGATGGACTGGCGGTAGGACTGCATGCTGCGATAGAAACTGTAGAACTCGGCGTCCTTCGAATAGGACTTGCCGTAGACGGCGCTGGCCGCCGCGTCGCCCGCACCGCGCGTCTCGCTGGCTTGGCGCGCGGCATCGGCGAGGATCTGGGTGCGCTCCTTGTTGGCCTCGGCGCGGATCTTGTCGGAGGACTCCACGCCCTCGGCGCGCAATTTCGCCGCCTGCGCACGGAAGCTCGCCCGCATGCGCTCGTACACCGAGTCACGCACCTGCTGCGGCAGGTCGATCTTGGTAATGCGCACGTCCACCAGCTCGATGCCGAGTTGCTCGGCCGCCGGCCGCGCGTTCGTCATCATGGCGCCGGTGAACTCGGCGCGGTCGGCCGTCACCACCTGTTGCAGGGTACGCTGCGTAACCACGCTCTTGATGCTGTTCTTGATGGTCTCGCCCAGCCGCGCGTTGGCCACGTCCTCCATGCCGCCGGCGGCCTCGTAGAAACGGCGCAGGTTGCTGATGCGCCATTTCACGTAGAAATCGACGATGAGCTGCTCCTGCTCACGGGTGAGGAAGCGCTCGTTGGGATACGCCTGGGTGATGATGCGCTTGTCGAACTTGGTGACCTCCTGCACCAGCGGCACGCGGAAATGCAGGCCGGACTCATACTGCGAATCGACGATGTTGCCGCCCACCGACTTGATGGCGAGCTGCCCCTCGCTCACCGTGAAGGTGCTGAAGCGCACCAGCAGGATGAGCAGCACGATGCCGATGATCGTGGCCAGCGCCTTGTTGTGCATCAGCGAATCCCCCGCGTGCGCGCGTCCTCGGCCTGCGAGACATCGGCGGGCTGCGCCGGCACCGCCTGCGGCTCCGACGGCGCACTCTGCGCGGGGACGGCGCCGGCGGCCGGCATGATCTTGTCCAGTGGCAGATACAGGATGTTGCCGTTGCCCTTGGTGTCCACGATCACCTTGCGCGCGCTCTTGTAGACGTTTTCCAGCGTGTCGATGTACATGCGCTCGCGCGTGACCTTGGGCGCCTTCTGGTACTGCTGCAGCACCTGCTCGAAGCGCGAGGTCTCGCCCTGCGCCAGCGCCAGCACCTGCAGGCGGTAGGCCTCGGCGTCCTGGATTTCCTTGGCGGCGGCGCCGCGGGCGCGCGGTAGCACATCGTTGCGGTAGGTCTCGGCCTCCTGCGCGATGCGCTGCCGGTCCTTGTCGGCCTTGATGGCATCGCGCTGTGCATCCTGTACCGCATCGGGCACGTTCACGTCGGTGAGGTTCACCGACAGGATGCGAATGCCCGTGCCATAAGCATCGAGCGTGCGCTGCAGGATGGTGCGCGCGCGGTCGGTAATGGTCGGGTCGCGCGCCAGCGCCATGTCCAGCGAGGACTGTCCCACCGCCTCGCGGATGGCGCTCTCGCAGACCAGCTTCAGGGTCTCATCGATGCGCTTGACGCTGAACAGGAACTTCATCGGGTCGGGCTGCGTGTACTGCACCGCGGATTTCACCTCCACCAGATTGGTGTCGGCGGTCAGCATGCTGGAGTCATCGGGAATGATGCTGTACTGGCGCGAGACATTGACGATCAGCTTGCGCTCGATCGGCCAGGGCAGATGCCAGTTGTAGCCGGGCCCGGTGGTCTGCACGTACTTGCCGAAGCGCAGGATGACGGCCTTTTCCTGCGCATCGACACTGTAGATGCCCGAGCCCAGCCACAGCGCAAACAGCAGGAACAGCACCCCGCCCGTGCCCATGCCGAAGCCCGGCAGCTTGGGCCGCCCGCCTCCGGTGCCACCGCTGCCGTTGCCGCCGCGCCCGAAGATGGCGGCAAGGCGTTTCTGGAAATTGCGCACCACCTCGTCTAGATCGCTCTCGCGAGGTTGCTGGCGATTCCAGGGATTACGTTTGTCGCCGCCGGGTTCGTTCCAGGCCATATCGGATTGCAGCCGCAGTTGGGTCGAAACCAGCGATTCTAGCAGCCGGCGACAATCGGCGGCATGCTCTTCAAGCGACACGCCTGCGCGGCGCGCTGCGCAGCAAGTGCACGCCGGGGCGGCCGGCGATCTTGTCGAGTTCGTGCGCCTCGAGTTCCACATCCAGATCCCAGCTGCCGTCCTCGCGCACGCGCTCGGCGCGCACCGCTCGGCGCTGGTACAGCGCCGAGCGCACGGCGCCCGCACTTAAGTCAAGGTGCAGGCTTTTTCGCACCCGCGGCGGCAGCACGCAGGCGGCCATCGCCTCACGCAAACCTTGCGTTCCCGCACCGGTCACCGCAGACACCCAGGCCTGCACGGGCAGGCCGTCGGCGCCGCTTTCGATGCGCGGCGCGGCACCGGCCAGGTCGATCTTGTTGAACACCAGAAGCTCACGCACCTCGCCCGCGCCGATGCCGCGCAATACGCCACGCACTTGATGAATGCGCTCATCGCACTTGGGATCGTGCGCATCCACCACGTGCAGCAGCAGGTCGGCATCGCGCGCTTCCTGGAGCGTGGAGTGGAAGGCGGCGATCAGCTCGTGCGGCAGCTCACGCACGAAGCCCACGGTGTCGGCCAGCACCACTCCGCCGACCAGCGGCAGCTCCACGCGCCGCACCGTGGGATCAAGCGTGGCGAACAGCTGGTCGGCCACGTAACTCGCCGCGCCCGTCAGGGTGTTGAACAGCGTGGACTTGCCGGCGTTGGTGTAACCCACCAGCGCCACGGTGGGCACCGGCACTTCGCGGCGGACGTGGCGGCCGGTGTCGCGCTGGCGCTGGAGCTTGGCGAGCCGCCCTTCCAGGGTGCGGATGCGCTTGCCGATAAGCCGGCGGTCGGTCTCGAGCTGAGTTTCGCCAGGACCGCGCAGGCCGATGCCGCCCTTCTGACGTTCCAGGTGGGTCCAGCCACGCACCAGACGTGTGGAGAGGTGTTTGAGCTGCGCCAGCTCCACTTGAAGCTTGCCCTCAAAACTCCGTGCACGCTGCGCAAATATGTCGAGAATCAGTCCATTACGGTCTAAAACTCGACGGTTAGTCAGCTTTTCCAGGTTGCGTTCCTGGCTCGGACTCAACGGGTGATCCACCAGGATGACCTCGGCGCCGTGACATTCCGCAGCCTCGCGCACTTCGTCCGCCTTGCCGGAACCGATGAAATACCGTGGATCGGGCGTGACGCGCGAGCCCGTCAGGCATGCCACCGGCTCGGTACCGGCGGAGCGCGCCAGGGCCTTGAATTCGGCCACTTCCTCGGCGTCCACCGGAGCGCCCAGACCGATGCGCACCAGCACGGCGCGCTCGCCGGCACGGGGGCGTTCAATCAAGTCCGCAACCTCGCAAGGACGCTCGCCGTCGCGAGGACGCCCACACCCGCCCGCCATCCAGCAACGAACGCAGCGCCGGTTCGGTCACTCGACGACGGCTGCTTCCGTGACTTCCCCGTCCTCGCCCGTGGGCAGGCGCACGTTGCGCGCCGGGACGACGGTGGAAATCGCGTGTTTGTAGACCATTTGGCTCACGCTATTGCGCAGCAGGACGACGAACTGGTCGAAAGAATCGATTTGTCCCTGCAGTTTGATGCCGTTGACCAGGTAGATGGAAACGGGAACGCGTTCTTTGCGCAGGGCATTCAAAAAAGGGTCCTGCAGAGATTGGCCACGGGCCATGAATGAAACTCCTTATTGTTTGAGCACTCGCAACTCGGACACGCCACTTCCATGCCAAAGCGGGTCCTCGACGGAAAATCCATATGGGGATCTGTCATCGCGTTTCAAGATGCTAGCACAGCGCTCTGCTGGCACGTCACGAGGTATTGGCTGAATTTTCCTCACGGATCAGGCGTGCAAATATTACAGATTGCGCCGTCTCGGGTTGCTCGGGATCGAGCCACTGCGCCTGCGCCCGGCGGCGCAGCCAGGTCCATTGTCGTTTAGCAAGCTGACGGGTGGCGATCACGCCGCGGTGTACCGCCTCCTCCAGGTCGAACGCACCCTCCAGGTGCTGCCAGAGCTGGCGATAGCCGACGCAGCGCATGGACGCATGCGAGAGGGTCAAATCGCCGCGCCGGCGCAGCGCTTCCACCTCCTCCAAGAATCCCTGGGCCATCATGCGTTCGAAGCGCCCTTCGATGCGCTCGTGCAGCGCCGCCCGCCGCGTCGGCGCCAGCACGAACTGGTGCGTCTCGACCTGCTCGAACGGCGCACGGCGCACCTGCTGCAACTCGCTGATCGGCCGGCCGGTGAGCTGAAACACCTCCAACGCTCGCTGGATGCGCTGCGGATCGGAGGGTTTGATACGCGCTGCCGCCGTCGCATCCACCCGCGCCAGCTCCGCGTGCAACGCCGCCCAGCCCTGACGCGCCGCTTGTTGCTCGATTTCCGCCCGCAGCCCCCTATCCCCTGGCGGCAGATCCGCGATGCCGTCGCTGAGCGCATGGAAATACAGCATGGTGCCGCCCACCAGGAGCGGTACGCGGCCCCGTGCCCAGATCTCACGCATGGCCGCCTCGGCATCGCGCAGGAACTCGCCGGCCGAATAGCTCTGCGCCGGGTCCAGGATGTCGATGAGATGATGCGGCGCGCGCGCCAACTCCTCGCGCGTCGGCTTGGCCGTGCCGATGTCCATGCCGCGATAGATGAGCGCGCTGTCCACGCTGATGATATCCAGCGGCAGCGTCTGCGCCAGCCGCAGGGCCAGATCCGACTTGCCGGCGCCGGTGGGCCCCATCAGCAGGATGGCCTGCCGCGGGATCGCCTGCCGCCGCTGATGCGGCGGCGCGGGCATAGGCGGTTCGTTCGTCACATCCCTGGCCTCGCAGAGGTGGGTTCAGCGGCCGCGCAGAAACAGCCGGTCGAGCTCGGCCACCGACAGCCGCAGCCAGGTGGGACGGCCGTGGTTGCACTGATCCGCGCGCGGGGTGCGTTCCATCTCGCGCAGCAGCGCATTCATCTCCGGCACGCTCAAGACGCGGCGCGCGCGCACCGAAGTGTG
>JAFEGC010000152.1 GCA_018240265.1 Pseudomonadota bacterium
GCGGGAGGCGGCGATTTCGGCGACCAGGATATCGGCCAGATCATCGCGGACGGGCGAGCTGGCGCGCCCGGCAGTGGTGGCGCAGCCGGCGACGGCGATCAATGCGGAGGAAATCGCGATTCGTGCGAAGATAGTCGCTGGGAACACCCACGTACAATGCCATTTCGCATCCTGGGCATCAATCACAAGACCGCGCCGGTCGCAATCCGCGAACAGGTGGCGTTCGATCCGCAGCACCTCACCGAGGCGCTGCGCTCGCTCACGCGCGAAAGCGGCATTGCCGAGGCGGTGATCCTGTCCACCTGCAACCGCACGGAAGTTTACTGGTCCGGCAGCGCCGACGCCGAGACGTTGAGCCGCTGGCTGTCGCAGTCGCGCCGCAGCGAATATGACCTGACCGCGAGCCTGTACCTGCACGAGGAGCAGGCCGCGGTGGAGCACGTGTTCCGCGTGGCGGCGGGTTTGGATTCTATGATGCTGGGCGAGGCGCAGATCCTGGGACAGCTCAAAGACGCCTACCGCGCCGCGCAGCAGGCCGGCAGCGCCGGCCCCATGCTGCACAAGCTGTTCCAGGCCAGCTTCTCCACGGCCAAGCGCGTACGCACCGAGACGCGCATAGGCGCCAACGCGGTGTCGATCGCCTCGGCCTGCATCGCGCTGGCGCGGCGCGTGTTCGCCAATCTGGGTGCGCACGCAGCGCTCCTGATCGGCGCCGGCGAGATGATCACACTCGCCGCCCGTCACATGGCCGCGCAGGGTGTGGGACAGCTGATCATCGCCAACCGCACCCTGCCGCGCGCCCAGGAGCTGGCCGTGGAAGTGCACGGCATGGCGGTGCCGCTGACCGACATGGCCGGTCACCTGCCGCAGTCCGACATCGTCGTCAGCTGCACGGCCAGCCCCACGCCCATCATCTCCAAGGACATGGTGCGCATGGCGCTGCGGGCGCGGCGCCACAAGCCGATGTTCATGGTGGATCTGGCCGTACCGCGCGACATTGAGCCCGATGTCGCCGAGTTGGAGGACGTCTACCTGTTCACCATCGACGATCTGCAGCAGGTGGTGGCGGAGAACCGCCAGCAGCGCGCCTCCGAGGCCGATGCCGCGCAGACGCTGATCGCCGAGGAGGTGGCACGTTTCATCGCCGACACGCGCACCAAGGACGCGGGTCCCGCCATCCGCGCGCTGCGCGCGCAGTCCGACGCGGTGCGCGTCCAGACCGTGGAACAGGCGCGCCGCATGCTCGCCAACGGCAGACCGGCCGAGGAGGCGCTGGAGTTTCTCGCCAACACGCTCACCAACCGGCTGCTGCACGCGCCCACGCAGGCGCTGCGCGATGCGGCCGAGCTGGGCGATGCGCAGGTGGCGCAGGTGCTTACGCGCCTGCTGGTGAGGGACGGCGGCGATTGAGGCGGCGGCGTGCCGCTATAATCCTCCGCCATGAAGGACTCCATCCGGCGCAAGCTGGAAAAACTCCACGACCGCTTCGAGGAAGTCGGCCATCTGCTGTCCGACCCTGCGGTGATCGGCCGGCAGGGGCAGTTCCGCGAACTGTCGATGGAATACTCGCGCCTCACGCCGCTGGTGGAACGTTACAGCCGGTTCGTCGGCCTGGAGCGCGATGCCGCCACCGCGCAGGAAATGCTCGCCGACGACGATCCGCAGTCACGCGAGATGGGTCGCGAGGAGCTGGCACAGCTCACGCCGCGCGTGGCCGCCGAGGAATTGGAACTGCAAAAGCTCCTGATCCCCAAGGATCCGCACGACGACAGCAACATTTTCCTGGAAGTGCGCGCCGGCACTGGCGGGGACGAGGCCGCGCTGTTCTCCGGCGATCTGTTTCGCATGTACGCGCGCTACGCGCAGCTGCGCGGCTGGAGCGTGGAGACCTTGAGCGAAAGCCCCGGCGAACACGGCGGCTACAAGGAGATCATCAGCCGCGTCATCGGCCGCGGCGCCTACTCGGTGCTGAAGTTCGAATCCGGCACGCACCGCGTGCAACGCGTGCCGGCCACAGAGGCGCAGGGACGCATCCACACCTCCGCCTGCACCGTGGCCATCCTGCCCGAACTTACTGAAGTGGACAGCATCGAGATCAACCCGGCGGATCTGCGCATCGACACCTTCCGCGCCTCCGGCGCCGGCGGCCAGCATGTCAACAAGACCGATTCGGCCATCCGCATCACCTACCTGCCCACGGGCCTGGTGGTGGAATGCCAGGACGAGCGTTCGCAGCACAAGAACCGCTCGCGCGCCTTATCGCTCCTCAAGGCCCGTCTGCTGGCCGAGCAGCGCGAGAAGCAGATCAGCGCCCAGGCGCAGTCGCGCAAGCTCCAAGTGGGCTCGGGCGACCGTTCCGAGCGCATCCGCACCTACAACTTCCCGCAAGGAAGGGTCACGGATCATCGCATCAACCTGACGCTGTACAAGCTCGATGCCATCATGAACGGCGAGCTGCAGGAACTGCTCGATGCGCTGATGCAGGAACACCAGGCCGAAGAGCTGGCCGGCAGCGTCGAATGAGCAGCCGCGGCGAACTGCTCGCCCGCGCCGCGGCGCAACTCGCCGCGGTATCTGCATCCGCGCGGCTGGATGCCGAGGTGCTGCTGGCGCATGTGCTGGACTGCGAGCGCAGCGCGCTGATCGCGCATCCCGCGCAAGCGGTGGCCGATGCGCCGGCCACCGCGTTTCACTCCCTGCTGCTGCGCCGGCAACGGGGCGAACCGCTGGCCTATCTCACCGGCCGGCGTGAATTCTGGTCTCTGTCCTTGGCGCTCACTCCGGCGGTGCTGGTGCCACGCCCCGAAACTGAAGTACTGGTGGAGCTGGCGCTGGCCCGCCTGCCGGCAGGCGAGCCGAGCGCGGTGCTGGACCTGGGCACCGGGAGCGGCGCCATCGCGCTGGCGCTGGCCACCGAACGCCCCACCGCGCACATCACCGCCACCGATGTCTCGTCCGCGGCGCTGGCCGTGGCGCGCGCCAATGCGCAGCGGTTGGGCCTTGCGCAGCTGCGTTTCCGCCAGGGCGACTGGTTCAAGGCGGTGTCGAGCGAGCGTTTCGACCTGGTAGTGTGCAACCCGCCCTATGTGGCGGCGACGGATCCGCACCTGGCCACTCTGCACGCCGAGCCGGCCACGGCGCTGGTCGCGGGCGCCACCGGGCTGGAAGCCTTCGAGCGCGTCGTGCCGGCAGCGCGTGAGCACCTGCGCGAGGACGGCTGGCTGCTGCTGGAACACGGCGCCGACCAGGCAGCGGCCGTCAAAAATCTCCTTGAGCGCCATGGATTCCATGACGTAACCTCGCATCCCGATTACTCGGGCACCCCGCGGGTGACCCTGGGTTCCCACTCCTCCAACCGCTGAAGGCCGCTGCCATGATCCGTTTCGAAACTTCCCTGGGCGACATCGACATTGAATTGAACGAGGCCGAAGCGCCGCTCTCCGCCGCGAATTTCCTCAAGTACGTCGAAGACGGCTTCTTCGACGGCACCATTTTCCACCGCGTGATCCCCGGCTTCGTGATCCAGGGCGGCGGCTTCACCGACGACATGGACCAAAAGCGCACCCAGGCGCCGATCAAGAACGAGGCCGACAACGGCCTGAAAAATCTGCGCGGCACGCTGTCCATGGCGCGTACCAACGACATCCACAGCGCCACCTCGCAGTTCTTCATCAACTTGAAGGACAACGACGCGCTGGATCATCGCTCGCGCGCCAATTTCGGCTACGCGGTGTTCGGGCGCGTCAACGCCGGCATGGACGTGGTGGACAAGATCGCCAAGGTGCAGACCGGACGGCGCCGCGGTCACGACGACGTGCCGCTGGAAGCCGTGGTGGTGAAAAGCGCGCGACGCATCTGAGCCGGCGAACCGCGAGCGCTGCGGGTGAGGTGGCCCGGCGCCGGCGCACGGCCGGGCGGACCGCGCTGGGCCGACTGTGGCGCTGGGTGCTCGGTGCCGCGCTGGGCTTGGCCTTGCTGAGCGCGCTGGCGGTGTTGAGCCTGCGCTGGATCGATCCGCCCGGCAGCGCCTTCATGATCGAAGCGCGGGTGGCTTCCTGGTTCGACGACAGCCGCGGTTTTACGCTAGATCAGCGCTGGGTGGACCTGGAACGGATATCGCCCAACCTCGCCCTGGCGGTGGTGGCCTCGGAGGATCAGAAATTTCCCGAGCATCGGGGCTTCGATGTCCAGGCCATCGAGAGAGCCTATCGCATGAATCAGCATTCGCACCGCATCCGCGGCGCGAGCACCATCAGCCAGCAAGTGGCCAAGAATCTGTTCCTGTGGTCCGGACGGAGCTATCTGCGCAAGGGCCTGGAAGGCTGGTTCACGCTGCTGGAGGAGGCGTTTCTGCCCAAGCGGCGCATCCTGGAGCTGTACCTGAACATCGCGCAATTCGGCGCAGGCATCTACGGCGCCGAAGCCGCAGCGCAGCGTTTCTTCCACAAGCCGGCGGCGCGCCTGACGCGCGCCGAGGCGGCGATCCTGGCCGCGGTGCTGCCCAACCCGCTGCTGCTGCACGCAAACTTGCCCTCTGCCTTCCTGGAACGGCGCCGGGCGTGGATCCTGGCGCAGATGCGCGATCTGGGTGGGGCGGACATGTTGAGCGAAATCGACGCCTACGCCGGACCCAAGCCGCGCTGACGGCCGAGATAGAGCGGATAGCCGTGATGCGACCCTCGCCGGCCGCGTCGCCGATAGAGAAAACCTATCAGCCGAATGAAATCAATCAATTGGAACAATGGGCGGGAAACGTTCATCATGCGCGGGCTTTCGAGAATATCCCAGCAGGAGTGGTTTTCATGTCGCTGATCAATACCGAAATCAAGCCGTTCAAGGCTACGGCTTATCACAACGGCAAATTCGTCCCCGTCACGGAACAGAGCCTCAAGGGCAAGTGGTCCGTGGTGGTGTTCTACCCCGCCGATTTCACTTTCGTATGCCCGACCGAACTCGGCGACTTGGCCGACCATTACGCCGCCTTCCAGAAAATGGGCGTGGAAATCTACGGCGTGTCCACCGATACGCATTTCACCCACAAGGCCTGGCACGACACCTCCGACACCATCAAGAAGGTGCAGTACCCGCTGGTGGGCGACCCCACCGCCACGCTGGCGCGCAACTTCGATGTGCTGATCGAGGAGGAGGGCCTGGCGCTGCGCGGCACCTTTGTCATCGATCCGGCCGGCAAGATCAAGATCATCGAGGTGCACGACAACGGCATCGGCCGTGACGCCAAGGAACTGCTGCGCAAGGTTCAGGCCGCACAGTACGTCGCTTCGCACCCGGGTGAAGTGTGCCCGGCCAAGTGGACGCCCGGCGCCGCCACCCTGCAGCCCTCGCTGCAGCTGGTCGGCAAGATCTGAGCTGATCCGCCGCGCCTCGTTTCACGCGGGGCGCGGCGGGCTCTTGAAAGATCCATTCCAAGACACGAGACAATGCCCCATGCTCGATGAGAACATGAAAGCCCAGTTGCAGGAATATCTCGGCCGGCTGACCCTGCCGGTGGAAATCGTCGCCACCTTGGGCGAGGACTCCGCCTCGCGCGAGATGCATGCGCTCATCGAGGATCTGGTGTCCCTCTCACCGCTGGTGAACCGTTCCGGCGAGGCCGGCGAGCTGGCTTACAAGCCCTCCTTCTCGCTGCGCCGTCCCGGTGAGGCCGCCCGCATCCATTTCGCCGGCGCGCCCCTGGGCCACGAGTTCACCTCACTGGTGCTGGCGCTGTTGCAAACCGGCGGCTACCCGCCGAAGATCGAGCCGCACGTGGCCGAGCAGATCCGTGCGCTGCCGGGCGAGTTCAAGTTCGAAACCTTCGTCTCGCTGAGCTGCCATAGCTGCCCGGACGTGGTTCAGGCGCTGAACCTCATGGCCGTGCTCAACCCGCGCATCCAGAACACCATGATCGACGGCGCGGTGTTCCCGGAGGAAGTGCAGCGACGCGAGATCATGGGCGTGCCCGCGGTGTTCCTCAACGGCCAGCTCTTCGGCCAGGGCCGGATGGAACTGGCCGACATCCTGGCCAAGCTCGACCAGGGTGGCGCGCAGCGCGAGGCCGAACGCATCAGCGCCCAAGCGCCCTACGATGTGCTGGTAATCGGCGGCGGTCCGGCCGGTGCCGCGGCCGCGGTGTACGCGGCCCGCAAGGGCATTCGCACCGGCATCGCGGCGGAACGCTTCGGCGGACAGCTCCTGGACACCGTTGGCGTGGAGAATTTCATTTCCATTCCGCACACCGAAGGCCACAAGCTGGCCGCCGGATTGCAGCAACACGTGGCCGAGTACGAGGTGCCGGTGATGAACGGCCAGCGCGCCGCCGCGCTGATCCCTGGCGAGCTGCACGAGGTGCGCTTCGACAGCGGCGCTTCACTCAAGGCGCGCGCCCTGATCATCGCCACGGGCGCCCGCTGGCGCGAGATCAACGTGCCCGGCGAGCGCGAGTACCGCAACAAGGGCGTGGCCTATTGCCCGCA
The DNA here is from genome assembly GCA_018240265.1 of Pseudomonadota bacterium. Classification (GTDB taxonomy): domain Bacteria; phylum Pseudomonadota; class Gammaproteobacteria; order Steroidobacterales; family Steroidobacteraceae; genus TMP-86. The sequence continues at coordinate 6,474 of JAFEGC010000152.1, forward strand.
TTGCGACGGCCCGCTGTTCAAGGGCAAGCCCGTGGCCGTGGTCGGCGGCGGCAATTCCGGCGTGGAAGCCGCCATCGACCTGGCGGGCATCGTCAGTCATGTCACGCTGATCGAATTCGATCCGCAGCTGCGCGCCGATGCCGTGCTGCAAGCCAAACTCCGGAGCTTGTCCAACGTGACGATCATCACCAGCGCGCAGACTACCGAGGTGCTGGGCGATGGCCAGCGGGTCGTAGCTCTCACCTACAAGGACCGCGGTTCGGGTCACACGCACAAGGTGGAACTCGCCGGCGTATTCGTGCAGATCGGCCTGGTGCCCAACACCGACTGGCTCAAGGGCACGATCAAACTGAGCCTGCGCGGCGAAGTCGAAGTCGATGCGCGCGGCCAGACTTCCATCCCCGGCGTGTTCGCGGCCGGCGACTGC
>JAFEGC010000153.1 GCA_018240265.1 Pseudomonadota bacterium
CCGCCCGCTCGATCAACGCTCGCAACTTGGCCAGGCTCAGCGGCTTCGCCAGCACCGTATAACCGCGCGCCTCCAGTCGTTTATGCAGGCCTGGATCAGGATCGCTGGTCATGATCAGCGCCTGCGATTGGCGGTCGAACTCGCGCTGTACTTCGCGGATCGCCTCATCGCCCTTGGCGGTGTCGCTGAGATGGAAATCCGAGATGATGAGGTCCGGCTCCAGGTCGGCGGAGATGAGCTGCACCACGGCATCGACGGCCGCGTGCGCCGTCACCACGCGGTGACCCCATTTTTCCAGGATGCTCTTCACGCCGGTCAGGTGTTCGGCGCTGTCGTCGATGACGGCGATGTTCAGCGGCCGTGGCCGCGCATCGCGCTGACCGCGCGGCCAAGGGACGGCCGCCACGCCGCCGCGATCGCGGCCATAGGGCACCACCACCGCGAACAGCGAGCCCTTGCCGGGCACGGAGCGCACCACGCGTTCGAGTTTGAGCAAATCGGCGATGCGGCTGACGATGGACAATCCCAGGCCGATGCCGCCGTTGCTGCGGCGGCGCTGATTCGGCACCTGGTAGTAGGGTTCGAAAATCGCCTGCAGGTGATCGGCCTCGATGCCCACGCCGGAGTCGTACACGCCGATCATCAGGCCGCGCCGCAGGCGCCGGCAGCCCACCAGCACGCGTCCCGCCGGCGTGTAGCGGATGGCGTTGCTGATGAAATTGCGCAGCACCGTCTCCAACAAGTGCACGTCGGTACGGATCCAGCGCGTGCAGGCCCTGAAGCGCAGCTCAATGCCGGCCGAGCGCGCCACACCCACGAACTCGGGGCCAATACGTTCCAGCAACGCCGACACTGGAAAATCCGCGGCCTGCGGCTGCATGCCGCCCGAGTCCAGGCGCGCCACATCGAGCAGCGTGCCGAGCAAATTGTTGAGCGAGGACAGCGCCACGCGCGCGCGCTGCAGCAGCGCACGGTCCGTCTCGACCACGGCGGCATCGTCCATGGATTCCAGGAACAGCACCGCGGAGTTCAACGGCTGGCGCAGATCATGGCTGGCGGCGGCCAGAAAGCGCGTCTTGCTGTCATTCGCCTGCTCCGCCTGGAGCTTGGCGGCCTTCAGCGCCAGTTCGATCTCGCGGCGCGACTCCAGCTCGCGGGTCAGGCGCGCATTCAGCGACTCGTACTGCTCGGTGCGGATGCGCACCGTCTCCTCCAACTTGGCGGCGGCCTGGAACCAGGAGAACGGCGTGCCCTGGTCGTCCACCTCGCGTTCCACGCGCGTGATCAGCGTGCGCACGGTCTTGCGTAGCGCGGCGTTCTCCTTGCGCAGGGCGGCGAGATCCGCCGTGACGGTGCGCGGGGGCCGGCGCACGACGCGCGGGGTGTTCATGGCCTCTGCCCGCCTATGCCGACGCAGGTGAAGGAGTTGTTCACGTGCACGGTGTTGAACTGCTCGCCGAGCGTGCAGAAGCCCACCACCGCGTTGTCGGCGAACAGCCGGCCGACGGCCGCGCTCAATCCGCTGCGCTCCATTTCCACCGTGCGTGCCGAACACTCGAAGCCAACCACCAGCTCCGGTGGACCGATGATCTCTCGCATGCCGGCGAACATCGCCTTGAGGTCCTCCACCATGTCGCCCGGCCGTGCCACGGTGAGCACCATGCCGGGTTCCATGGCGCAGGCGAATTCCAGCGACCCATCCGCATGCACGCTCTGCAAGCCACGCGCAAAGTATTGGCCGCCGATACGCACCATCAGCGGGTGCGGCGCGTAATCGCCCGCATCTCGCGGCGCATGTTTCAGACCCGCGGCCTGCGCGTAAGCCTCGATCGCCTTCCGGCCGTCGATCTCGAACACCAGCCGGCGGGCCGGATCGGCCTCGGTGATGACCACGCGCCGCCGGCGGTCGGGCACGTAGTGCGTGTGGCTGACCGCGTGGATGGGCGTCGCGCTCGCCACCAGGCAGAACACCGCCGCGCCCCGCCGCGCCGCGCCGCGATGCAGGACGCGGGCCGCCTCGGGACGCTGGCCCCCCGGATGGAAATACGAATCACCCGCCGAACCACCCACCAGCGGCACGCCGGCAAGCTCCGTGCCCAGCGCTGCCGTCAAACGTTCCTCGCAGCGCGGCTCGGCATCCACCAGCAGCAGGCCGAACACATGCGGAAAGCGCTCGGCAACCCGGCGCCCGAGACGGGCGCGCAGCGCGCGCGCCAGGTCGCGCGCCTCGCGCAAGCCAAAGCGCGCCGCATTCTCGATCAGCGCATCGGCCACCTTGAAGCGCGCGGCCGGCAGAAAAAAACCGTCGATGCCCTGCGGCACGAATCCATCCGGGCCGATGCAGCGGCCGGTGGTGGCGGCGATGAGCCGCTCCTGACCGGCGGCGCGCAGGGCCGCGCCCAGGCGGCCCAGGTCGTAGTGCGGCGTGCAGAACAGCACCACGCAACCGGCGCGCGCCGGCCGCAGCTGCGCCAGCAGTTCGGCCGCCGCCGCCCCCTCGCCCACCGCCCGGGTGGACAGGGTCCGAATCGGCTGTGCGCGGCGCTGCGGCTTGACCTCACGGTGCATGGGAAAAATCATGACACAATTAATGCTTTAGGTAAGGCCCCATGCGATACACCCATGCCCTGGTTCGCCGCCCCTGCGCCCGGTTTGCTTCCGGGCTGACCCAATCCACGGAAGGACCGCCCGACCTCGTGCGGGCGCTGGCCCAACATGCCGCCTATTGCGGAGCATTGACGGAACTGGGAATCGAAGTCACACCGCTTCCCGACGCACCCGACCATCCCGACGGCACGTTCGTCGAGGACACGGCGCTGTGTTTCAAGGAATTCTGCGTGATCGCCCGCCCCGGCGCGCCCAGCCGCCGCGGCGAGTGCGCCAGCGTGGCACCGGCGCTGCAACGGCACTATCGACGCGTGCTGAACATCGAGGAGCCCGGCACATTGGACGGCGGCGATGTCTGCCTGGCCGAGGACCTGCTGCTCATCGGCCACTCGGCACGTACCAACGAGGCGGGCGCCCGGCAGTTGGCGGACATCGCCCGCGCCGCCGGGCTGAAACCACACATCATCGACATCCGCGCCAGCCGCGCCCTGCTGCATCTGAAATCCGGCATCAACTATCTGGGCGAGGGATTGTTCCTGCTCAGCTCGAATGCCCCGGCCATACCGGCCATCGAACGCTTCGAACACCTGGTGCCGGATGCGGCCGAAGACTATGCCGCCAACGCCCTGGCCGTGAACGGCACCGTGCTGATCGCCGCCGGTTATCCGCGCATCGGCGCCGCGCTCGCCGCGCGCGGCCGGCGAACCCAACCGCTGGACACGTCCGAGTTCCGCAAAATGGACGGCGGACTCACCTGCCTGTCGCTGCGCTTCTAGCACGCGATGCCGCACGAGCACGACAAGCTCCCGCCCTCATCCTCCGTACCCCGCCGCCAGCTGAACGTCTGGCACGCGGCCTCGATTTGCGTCGGCATGGTGATCGGCGCCGGCATCTTCAGTTCCACGCCCGCGGCGGCCTCCAACGTCGCCGGCAGTGCTCAGCTGATGCTGGCCTGGGCCATCGGCGGAGCGTTCTCGCTGATCGGGGCGCTGTGCTTTGCGGAAATGGCGGCGGCTTTTCCCGATGCCGGGGGCGACTATTTCTTCCTGCGCAAGGCCTACGGCGAGCGGGTCGGCTTCCTGTTCGCCTGGTCGCGCTTCGCGGTGATCCACACCGGCTCGATGGCGATGCTGGCCTTCGTGTTCGGCGACTATCTTGGACAGATCGTGCACTTCGGCGCACATGACAGCGCGATGTTCGCGACGTTGATCATCCTGGCGCTCACCGGCATCAACCTGGCGGGGATTCGCGTGGGCCTGAACACACAAATCACGCTGATGATCATCGTGCTGTCGGGCCTGGTGAGCATCGGAGCGGCCGGTGCCTGGCTGTGGTGGCAGGGCATCCCGCCGCCCACCGCTCCACCACCCCGGGGTGACAACGTGCACCTCGGCGCCGCGATCATCTACATCTTCCTGGCCTACGGCGGCTGGAACGACGCGGCCACCCTGTCGGCCGAAATGCGCGACGAGGCGCGCGGCATGCGCCTGGCGCTGGTGCTCGGCATGGGCGTGGTCACGGCGTTGTACCTGCTGGTCAACTGGGGATTTCTGCAGGGCCTGGGGTTGGCCGGCCTGGCGCGCAGCGTGGCGCCGGCATCGGATCTCATGCTCAAGGCCTTCGGCAGACCCGGCCAGTACGCCATCGTCGCGGCCGTGACCATCACCTCGCTGACGGTGATGAACGCCATCATGATCACCGGCGCGCGCACCACCTATGCGGCGGCGCGCGACACCGGCACCCTGCTCACCTTGAGCCGCTGGCATGCCGTACGCGGCACCCCACCCGCGGCCATCATCGCCATCGGCGGGGTGTCGCTCCTGCTGGTCGGCTTCGGCAGCTTCACTCGCCGCGGCTTCGCCACCATGGTGGATTACATGTCGCCGGTCTTCTGGAGTTTCATGACCTTGAGCGCACTGGCGCTGATCGTGCTGCGGCGCCGCTATCCGGCGGTGAGACGGCCCTATCGCGCCCCACTATATCCGGTGCTGCCGCTGGTCTTTGCGCTGGGCAGCGCCTACACGGCCTACGCCAGCCTGATTTATGTGAAAGTCGGCGCATTGGTCGGCGCGCTGGTGCTGGGCCTCGGCGCCCTGCTCATGCCATTGCTACGCGGCAAACCGGGCGACTCCGGTCACGTGACTTGATCGGAACGGCGAATCGGCTAACATCGACGCAGCCGGCTGGGCTGCAAGCACCCCCAGCCCTATCGATGATTCGTGGACAGCGCTTTTTCGGGGGAAGCCTGTGACGACCCAGACCGCTTTCATCAAGAACTGCTGGTACGTGGCGGCGTGGAGCCACGAGATCGGCGCGGGCACCCTGCTGGGCCGCACCCTCACCGGTGTGCCGCTGCTGATGTGGCGCGACAACGACGGCCACGTCGTGGTATTCGAAGACCGCTCTCGTCACGCAGCAGCGCGTGCTCGATCTGGATCCGGATTTCAGGATGCTCGGCCTGCGCATGGATACGGCGCTGGGCCATTTCCGTCAGCTGGTGAACAGGACACTGGCCGCGAAACGTACCAATTCCGCCGCTGCCTGAAGCGGCAAGACGATTACCCACACGAAGGATGTCTCCATGTCCAAGTACGCACTGATCATCGACGGCAAGCGCGTCGACTCCACCCCCAAGACCTTCAAGGTGCTCAATCCGGCGGATGAGTCCGTCGTCGCCGAAGTGCCCGAGGGCACGGTCGAGCTGCTCGACAAGGCCGTCGCGGCGGCCCGCAAGGCATTGCCTGGCTGGTCAGCGCAGTCTTCCGAGGCGCGTGCCGCCAAGCTCATGGAGATCGCCGATCTCCTCGAGAAGAACCAGGCGGAACTCGCGCAGCTCATCACCAAGGAACAGGGCAAGACCTTGGGCGGCCTGGGCTCGAACTTCGAAGTCGGCGGCGCCGCGGCGTGGACCCGCGTCACCGCAAGCCTCAACCTGACCGAGGAAACCATCCAGGACGACAAGCAGGGCAAAATCCTGCTGCGCCGCAAGCCCGTGGGTGTGGTCGGCTCCATCACGCCGTGGAATTGGCCCATGATCATCGCCGTGTGGCACATCATGCCGGCGATCCGCATCGGCTGCACCGTGGTGATCAAACCCTCGCCCTACACCCCGCTCTCCACCCTGCGCATGGTGGAGCTGATGAACAGCGTGCTGCCGCCGGGCGTCATCAACATCGTCACCGGCGATGCCGAGGTCGGCAACCGCATGTCCGTGCACCCCGGCATCGACAAGATCGTGTTTACGGGATCGGTCAACACCGGCAAGAAGGTCATGGGCGGCGCCGCCAACACGCTCAAGCGCCTGACGCTGGAACTGGGGGGGAACGATGCCGGCATCATCCTCCCCGGCACCCACATCGATCCGCTGTTGGAAAAACTGTTCTGGGGCTGCTTCATCAACGCAGGGCAAACCTGCGCCGCACTCAAGCGCCTGTACGTGCACTCTTCACAGTACGAGGAAGTGGTGAAGAAGTTGGCGGACTACGCCTCGAAGATCCCCATGGGCAATGGCCTCGACGAGAAGAGCGCGCTCGGACCCCTGAGCAACAAGATGCAGTTCGACAAAGTGTCCGCGATGGTGGATGAGGCCCGCGCGCGCGGCGCCCGCATCGTCATCGGCGGCGTGAAGCCGAAGGGCCCCGGCTTCTTCTATCCCCTCACGGTCATCGCCGATGCCACCGACGACATGCGAGTGGTGAAAGAAGAGCAGTTCGGCACGGTGATCCCCATCCTCAAGTACGAGACGGTGGACGAAGCCATCACGCGCGCCAACGCGCTCGAAGTCGGTCTCGGCGGTTCGGTGTGGGGGAATGATCCGGCGGAAGCGGCGAAGATCGCCTCGCGCCTGGAATGCGGTACCGCCTGGGTGAACCAGCACGGTGGCCTGCATCCGATGGCGCCATTCGGCGGCGTGAAGTGTTCGGGCATCGGCGTTGAATTCAATGTCGATGGCTTGAAGGAATACACCACGGTGCAGGTGCTCAACGTCGCGGTTTGAGGATTAAGACTCCGGCCGTTCGGCGATGATGGTTGGGGGGCGGAGCCGGTGCCATTGGAATAGGCACCGGCCCGCGCATGCCCTATGAATTCAGATACGCAAGCACAACCGAATTGACGCAGGTCAACTGCAGCAACTTGCGCCGGATCGACTCCGCCGTGGCCGCCGCGATGGCGTCCAGCTCGATCTGCACCTGAATTTCATCCGCCGCCCGCAGCAGAGCCATGCGCCGCGGCGCGACGTTGGCCAGATTGCAAATGCCGGCGATGCGCACCAGCAC
>JAFEGC010000154.1 GCA_018240265.1 Pseudomonadota bacterium
GCCGGCGCGTGGCCATGGCGCGGGTGGTCGCCTCGCTTAGCGCGCTGTGGTTGCTGGATGAACCGTTCTCCAACCTGGATGATGCCGGCATGCAGCTCATGACCGGCTTGATCGCAGAGCACGTGCGCCAGGGCGGCGCGGCGCTGGTGGTGGCACATCACGGGTTGCAACTGGACGCGGCGCGCCAGCTGAGGCTGGACGCATGAGCCTGCCGGCCACGGCAGTGATGCGGTTGATCCTGCGCCGCGAGCTGAAGCTGAGTTTTCGACGTCCCGATCAACTGGTGCAACCCCTGGTGTTCTTCCTCATCGTCGCCACCCTGTTCCCCCTGGCCATGAACCCGCAGCTGCCGGTGCTGCGGCAGATCGCGCCGGGCGTGCTGTGGGTGGGCGCGCTGCTGTCATCGCTGTTGGCGGTGGAGGGCATGTTTCGCGGCGACGCCGACGATGGCACGTTGGAGCAGATGGTGCTGTCGGGTCATGGATTGAGTCTCATCGTCACCGCCAAGACGCTGGCGCATTGGTTGATCAGCGGCGTGGCGCTGGTGCTGGTCTCGCCCTTGATGGCCACGGCGCTCAACGTGCCATCCTCGGCCTTCGCGCTCATCATGGCGGGCCTGGCGCTGGGCACACTGACCTTGAGCTGGCTGGGCGCGATCGGCGCGGCGCTCACCGTAGGCCTGAAGCGCGGCAGCGTGATGCTCTCGCTCATTGTGCTGCCGCTGGCCATGCCGCTGCTGATTTTCGGCGCCAGCGCCACCGACCGCGCCATCACCGGCGACAGCGTGGCGGGCCCGATGTACCTGCTCGGTGCGCTGTGCCTGTTCACCACTTCGCTGGCGCCGTTCGCGGCCGCCGCGGCGCTGCGGATCACCCTCGAATGAGGCGGGCGCGATGAACTGGACCTGGTTCCACCGACTGGCCTCGCCGCCGCATGTCTATCGCCTCGCCACGCGCCTCGCGCCCTGGCTGTACGCCGGCGCGGCGCTTGGCATCGCCTACGGGCTGATCGCGGGCCTGTTCTTCGCGCCGCCGGACTACCAACAGGGCGATGCCTTTCGCATCATCTACGTGCATGCGCCCAGCGCCTGGCTGTCGCTGTCGGCCTACACCACCATGGCGCTCGCCGGGGCGGTGGCGTTGGTGTGGCGCATCAAGATCGGCTACGCCGTGGCGGCGGCCTGCGCCCCCATCGGCGCTTCCTTTACCATCGGCGCGCTGATCACCGGCTCTCTGTGGGGCCGGCCCATGTGGGGCACGTACTGGGCCTGGGACCCGCGGCTGACCTCGGAGTTGATCCTGCTGTTCCTGTATTTCGGGATCATCTCGCTGCGCCAGGCCTTCGACGATCCGGCCCGCGGTGACCGCGCAGCGGCGGTGCTGGGCTTGGTTGGCGTGGTGAATGTCCCCATCATCCATTATTCGGTGCAGTGGTGGAATTCCTTGCACCAAGGGGCGACGCTTGCCAAGTGGGCCAAGCCCTCCATGCCCGGCAGCATGCTGGTTCCATTGCTGAGCGTGCTGCTCGGGTTCATGCTGTTCTTCGGTGCAGTGCTGTGCACGCGGCTACGGGCCGAAGTACTGGTGCGCGAGCGCCAGTCGAACTGGATCAACGAGATGGTGTCGATACCGTGAGCGATCTGAATTACTCCATGGGCGGTTATGCTGCGTTCGTCTGGTCCAGTGTGGCGCTGGTGCTGGGATTGCTGGTCTGGAATGTCTGGAGCGCGCGGCGACGCTTGGCGCAGGCCATGCTGCGCGCGCGCCGGGCGCAGCAGGCCAGGGCGGGACGGTCATGACACCGCGTCGTAAACGTCTGCTGATCGTGCTGGGCATTCTGGGCGGAGTGGGGGCCTCGGTGGCGCTGGCCGTCATGGCCTCACGCGAAAACGTCATGTTCTACTTCGACCCCTCGCAGATCGCGGCTGGCCAGGCGCCGCACGACAAGCGCTTTCGCGTCGGCGGCATGGTGGTGAAGGGCAGCGTGGTCAAGACCAGCTCCCAGGTTCACCCCGACGAGATCGACGTGCGTTTCGTGCTCAGCGACTTCCAGCACGAGGTGCCGGTGAAATATTCCGGCGTGCTGCCCGATTTGTTCCGCGAAGGGCAGGGTGTGATCGCGCATGGCCAGTTGGACGCCAACGGCACCTTCCTCGCCGACGAGGTGCTGGCCAAGCACGACGAGAAGTACATGCCGCCGGAGGTGGCGGGTTCGCTCAAGAAACAGCATGCGGGCGTGATGTCCGGCGGCGCAGCGCCGAAGAGTACGGCAGCCGAGTCCGCGGCGGCAGGCTCAGCGCCGATGGGCGCCGCGCAGATGAACGCCGTACCGACCGCCCCGGTGTCCTCGAACGTTCCCACCACATGATCCCCGAACTCGGTCAATTCGCCCTGATCCTGGCGCTGCTGCTGTCGCTGGCACAGGCCTTCTTCGGCCTGGCCGGCGCCTGGCGCAACGATGCGGGCTGGATGATGGTGGCGCGCCCGGCGGTCACGGGCCAGTTCGTATTCGTGGTGCTGGCGTTCGCCGCGCTGGTGTACGCCTTCGTCAGCAACGATTTCTCGGTCAACTATGTCGCGACGAATTCTAACAGCCAGCTGCCGCTGTTCTTCCGCGTCGCCGCGCTGTGGGGCGCGCACGAGGGTTCGCTCCTGCTGTGGATTCTGATCCTGTCGATCTGGACCCTGGCGGTGGCGGCGCTGAGCCGCCAGTTGCCCCTGACCTTCTCCAGCCGCGTGCTCGGCATCATGGGTCTGATCAGCACCGGCTTCATGTTGTTCACGCTCTGGACCTCCAGTCCCTTCCTGCGGCTCATGCCCGCGGCGCGCGACGGGGCCGATCTCAATCCTATACTGCAGGATTTTGCGCTGGCCATTCATCCGCCCATGCTCTACACGGGCTACGTCGGTTTCTCGGTGGCCTTCGCGTTCGCCTGCGCCGCGATGCTGGAGGGCAAGCTGGACCAGACCTGGGCGAAGTGGACGCGGCCCTGGACGCTGGCCGCCTGGCTGTTCCAGACCGCCGGCATCGCGCTGGGCAGCTGGTGGGCCTACTACGAACTGGGATGGGGCGGCTGGTGGTTCTGGGATCCGGTGGAGAATGCCTCCTTTATGCCCTGGCTCGCCGGCACCGCGCTGATCCACTCCCTGGCGGTGACCGAGCGCCGCGGCATTTTCAAGAGCTGGACGCTGCTGCTGGCGATTTTCGCCTTCTCGTTGAGCCTGGTCGGCACCTTCCTGGTCCGCTCTGGCGTGCTGGTGTCGGTGCACTCCTTCGCCACCGATCCCACGCGAGGGTTTTACATTTTGGGATTTCTGCTGGCGACCGTGGGCGGTTCGCTGGCACTGTACGCCTGGCGCGCGCCCAAGCTGTACTCGCCGGGCGGTTTCGAGCTGTGGTCGCGCGAGTTCTTCCTGCTGGTGAACAACGTACTGCTGGCGGTCGCCGCGGCGCTGGTGCTGTGGGGGACGCTTGCGCCACTGATTTACGAGATGCTGAACATCGGCAAGATCTCGGTGGGGCCGCCAGTGTTCACGCTCATGTTCCTGGTGCCGATGGTGCCGCTGATCTTGTTTCTCGCGCCGGGCATGCATGCCGCCTGGAAGCGCGGGCGGCTGACGGCGGTGGCGAAGCCCCTTTGGGCCTTGCTGGGTCTTGCGGTGGCGCTGGGCCTGCTGATCACCCTGGGCATCTACGGCCGGGCGAACTGGCTCGGGCTGGTGGGGTTCATCGCGGGCCTGTGGATTCTGTTCTCCTCGCTCCTGGAGCCCATCCAACGCTGGCGCGCGGGTCACCGCATCACCGGCGGTGTCGCCGGCATGGCGCTGGCGCACTTCGGCATCGGCCTGTTCGCCATCGGCGTCAGCGGCGTGCAGAACTACAAGATTGAAAAAGACGTGGCGCTGAAACCCGGCTCGACCTTTACCATCAACGGTTACACCTTCCGCTACGTCGATGCCAAGCCGGTCGAGGGACCCAATTACGATGCCATCCAGATGCACGTGGAGGTGTCGCGCAACGGGCGCGTGGTCGCACAGCTCGATCCGCAGAAGCGCCGCTACCGCACGCGCCAGATGGACATGAGCGAGAGCGCGATTGACGTGGGTTGGGGACGGGATTTGCTGGTGGCCATGGGCGATGATCTGGGGCAGGGCGCCTGGAGCATGCGCCTGCAGTACAAGCCGCTGATCCGCCTGATCTGGCTGGGCGCGCTGGTCATGGCCGTGGGTGGCGTGGTGGCGGCCAGCGATCGGCGCTATCGCCGGCGCGAACCTCATCGTGAGCTCGAACGTGGTGCCCATCCGGAACCGCGACCAGGGGAGTCATCGCCGGCACAGCCGGCCGGCGCTGTTCAGACCGTACCAGTTGCGGAGAACGGCTGATGTGGAAATTCCTGCTGCCCATCTTCGCCTTCATCGCTCTGGTGGTGTTCTTTGCGCTGGGCCTCAAACCGGACCGCGACATCCGCGCCCTTCCCTCGCCGCTGATCGGCAAGACCGCGCCGGTGTTCTCGCTCCCCGACGTGATGGATCCGGCCAAATCCGTGGGCAATGCGCCGCTAGCCGGCCAGGTGTACGTGCTCAACGTGTGGGGCACCTGGTGCATCGCCTGCCGCGAGGAACACGAAACGCTGCTGGCGCTGGCGAAACAGAACGTCGTGCCCATCCTGGGCCTGGACTGGAAGGACGAGCGCGACCGTGCGCAGGCCTGGCTTGCGCAGCTCGGCAACCCTTACTCTGCCGTGGCCTTCGATGACAAGGGGAACGTTGCCATCGACTGGGGCGTGTACGGCGCCCCGGAAACCTACCTCGTCGACAAGAAGGGCAGGGTGCTCTACAAGCACATCGCACCCATGACCGCCGAGGTCTGGCAGCGCGAATTCCTGCCGCGCATCGCCGCCGCGCAGAAGGAATCCACATGAAGTACCGTCCATTGCCGCCGGTGGCGCGCCCGTTCGTGTTGGCAAGGCGCTGCTTGCCGCCGACGGCAGGCGCATCCTTGACGGTGGCGCGCTCGGTCATGCTGGCGACATTGCTATTGCTGGCGCTGCCGCGCGCGCACGCGGTGGACGAGCACGGCCAGCTGGAAAATCCGGCGCTGCAATCCCGCTACGAAAGCCTGACCCGGGAACTGCGCTGCCTGGTGTGTCAAAACGAGTCGGTGGCGGATTCCGACGCGCCACTGGCGCAAGACCTGCGCGGCCAGGTGCAACGGATGCTGGTGGCCGGCAAGAGCGATGAACAAATCCTGCAATTCATGACCGACCGCTACGGTGAGTTCGTACGCTACAACCCACCGCTGGAAACCAAGACCCTGTTTTTATGGGGAGCACCGTTCGTCCTGCTGCTCATCGGCATCGTGACGGTGTGGCGTATCGTGTGCCGCCGCGCCGCCATGCCGATCGAGGACGATCCTCCGGCTGCGACCTGACCTCCAGATGACCACCTTCATCGTTCTGGCGGCCTTGATGGCCCTGGCCGCGGCCGCGATCATAGCCTGGCCGCTATATCGCGCCCGGCGCAAACCGTGGCTGCCGGTCGCGGCGAGCGTACTGCTGCTGGCGCTGTCCGGCTTTCTGTATTCGCGCTGGTCCAACTGGGACTGGAGCGGCAAGCAGCAAATGCCCTCGCAGGCCGATCAGATCCTGGACATGGTGGCGCGCCTGGAGCGCCGGCTCGCCGCGAAACCCGACGATCTGCAAGGCTGGCTGCTGCTGGGGCGCTCCTACATGACCCTGGAGCGGTTCGATGATGCCATCGTGGCCTATGACCAGGCGCTCAAGCTCGGCGGTGGCAAGGACGCGGAAGGCGCGCTGGGCATGGGCGAGGCCATTGCCATGCGGGCCGGCGGGCAGATTATCCCGCCGGCCGCGGAGATGTTCGAAACCGCGGTGAAACTGGCGCCGCAAAATCCGCGGGCGTTGTTGTTCGGCGGCTTCGCCGCAGCCAACCGCGGCGACAAGGCCCTGGCCAAGAGCCGTTGGGAAGCGCTGAAAGCCCTGAATCCGCCGCCTCAGCTCGCGAAGATGATCGATGCACGCATCGCCGCACTGGATACCGCTCCGGCGGCAACGACCGAGAATGCCACTCCGAGTTCGGCCGCGGCGTCCGCCCGGGTAACCGTACGCCTGGCGCCGGCCCTGAACGCGCGCGTGAAACCGGATTCGGTGCTGTTCCTGTTTGCAAACCTCCCTGCCGAGCGCGGCCCACCCCTGGCGGTCAAGCGCCTGAGCCCAGCGGATATCGGCAAGCCGCTGGAGCTCTCCGCCGCCGACTCGATGGTGCCGGGACGGAGCCTGCGCCAAGGCCAGACGGTGCAGCTGACCGCCCGCATCTCATTCAGCGGTCAACCCCTGCCATCCGCGGGCGACCTATATGGGGAACTCACGTACAATGTCGGTCATGATGGCACGCGCGAACTTCTGATCGACCGCGTTGCCCAATAGCAACATCGCGCAGCCAGGCGGCGCGCTTGACCTTGGGATTGGTCGACATTCATGAGCATGTCCATCGATCGCGAATCCGGTGCCGTGGTCGGCAGCCGGATCACCGCGAAACATATCCGTTTGACGCTGATCGTGGCGGCGGCGGTCACCGGCTCGATCGTGCTATGGCGCGTCGCCCATCTGCTGCTGGGGGCAAATTCGGCAGCTCCGAGCGTCAACGTTCCCCTGGTATCGGTGACCAACGTGGGGGTGAGCGCCGCTCCAACCATCGTCTCCATCACCGGCACCATCAGCGCGCGCTACGACATACCCGTGGGCGTTGAAGGTGACGGCGGGCGCGTGGCCAAGGTGTTCGTGGAGGCAGGCGACCACGTGAAGCGCGGCCAATTGCTGGCCAAGATCGACGAATCCGTACTC
>JAFEGC010000155.1 GCA_018240265.1 Pseudomonadota bacterium
CGGCACTGCGTCGGACGGCACTGCGTCGGACGGCACTGCGCAGTTCGGCGATTGGTATCTGGCGCGCACCGGCTACACCGGCGAGGACGGCTTCGAGATCATGCTGCCGGCGGGCGAGGTGGTACGTGTCTGGCAGGAACTGCGCGCACTGGGAGTCGCCGCTGCGGGCCTGGGCGCGCGCGACACCCTGCGCCTGGAAGCGGGCATGAACCTGTACGGCAACGATATGGACGAGGCACATCATCCGCTGGAATCGGGGCTGACCTGGACCGTGGCCTTCGACTCGCCGCCCGAGCGGCCGCGACGCGATTTCATCGGTCGCGCGGCGCTGGAGACGCTGCGCACGCAACCGCACGCGCAGTTCGTCGGCCTGCTGCTGGAAGATCGCGGCGTGCTGCGTGCGCATCAGTCGGTGCACACCAGCGCCGGTCCCGGCGAGATCACCAGCGGCGGTTTCGCGCCGACGCTGAACCGTTCCATCGCCCTGGCGCGCCTGCCGCCGGGCGCCGCCGCGCTGGGTACATCCGCGATGGTGCAAGTGGATATCCGCGGCCGCCTGTGCGCGGCGCGCATCGTCACTCCGCCCTTCGTCCGGCACGGACAGGCGCGAATTCCCCTTTGAATTTTCCAGGAGCTGTCATGAGCAAGATTCCCGACGATCTGCAATACACCAAGAGCCATGAATGGGTGCGCAAACTTCCCGATGGCCGCATCGAAGTGGGCATCACCGACCATGCGCAGGGCGCGCTCGGCGATCTGGTGTTCGTCGATGTGCCGGCGCCCGGGCGCAAGCTCATCGAGGGCGAGGCTTGCGCGGTGGTGGAGTCGGTCAAGGCCGCTTCCGACGTGTACAGCCCCGCGGGCGGGCAGGTGAGCGAGAGCAATGCGCGGTTGGCCGAAACGCCGGAGCTGCTGAACCATGATCCCTACGGCGAGGGTTGGCTGATGCGCTTTGCGCCGGGCGCGGATCTGCCCGCCGCCGGGCTGCTGAGTCCCGCCGCCTACCGCACCTTCCTCGAGGATGAGAACGCCTGAGCCATGCCCTACATTCCGCATACTGCCGATGACATCGCCGGCATGCTGCGCGCCATCGGCGCGGGCAGCATCGAGGAGCTGTTCGACGAGATTCCGGCGCACCTGAAGACCGGCGCGCTCGAGGCCGTTCCCGCCGCACTGTCCGAGCTGGAAGTGGCGCGATTGATGAACCAGCGCGCCGCGGCCGACGCCGGCGCGCTGAATTTCATCGGCGCCGGCGCCTACGAGCATTACATCCCGGCGCCGGTGTGGGCGATTGCCACCCGCGGCGAGTTCTACTCGGCCTACACGCCTTATCAGGCGGAGGCCAGCCAGGGAACGCTGCAGCTCATCTACGAATACCAGAGCATGATGGCCGAGCTCACCGCCATGGATGTTTCCAACGCCTCGCTCTATGACGGTGCCTCGGCGTTGGCGGAGAGCTGCCTGATGGCGGTGCGCGCCAACCGCAACGTGGACTCGCTCCGCATCCTGGTGCCGCGCACCGTCAATCCCACCTACCTGCACGTGGTACGCAGCATCGCCGGCAATCAGGGGCTGTGCTTCGACACCGTGGATTACGACCGGCGGCGCGGTGTCATTACGCTCGATGCGCTGGCCGCCGCCGCGCCGGGTGCCACGGCGCTGGTGATCCAGCAGCCGAATTTCTTCGGCAACCTGGAGGACGTGGGCGCGCTCACCGACTGGGCTCATGCCCGCGGTATGCTGGTCATCGCCGTGGTCAACCCGACTTCGCTGGCGCTGCTGGAGGCGCCGGGTCGCTGGGGCACGGCCGGCGCGGACATCGTCTGCGGCGAAGGTCAGCCACTGGGCTGTCCGCTGTCCGGCGGCGGTCCCTACTTCGGCTTCATGACCACGCGCCAGGCGCATGTGCGCCAGATGCCCGGGCGTATCGTCGGCCGCACCGTCGATGCGAGCGGCCGGCCTGGTTTCACGCTCACCCTGCAGGCGCGCGAGCAGCACATCCGCCGCGGCAAGGCCACTTCCAACATCTGCACCAACCAGGGCCTGTTGGTGACAGCCGCCAGCGTGTACCTGTCGCTGATGGGCGCGGCGGGTTTGGAGCGCGTGGCCGATGCCTGCCTGCAGGCCAATCATGCATTGACGCAGGCGCTGTGCGATCTCCCCGGCGTGCGCCTGGCCTTCGACGCGCCGCGCTTCCATGAAAGCGCGCTGCTGCTGGATCGCCCAGTAGCACCGGTGCTGGCGCGGCTGGCGCAGCGCGGTGTGTTTGGCGGATGGGATCTGTCGGCGCAGTATCCGGAACTCGGGCATGCGCTGCTGGTGTGTGCCACCGAGACCAAGAGCGCCGAGGACCTGGCGCGCTGCGCCGCGGAGCTGCGCGGCGCATTGGAGACCGCCCGATGAAAAGCCTGGCCATGCACGAACCCGTGATCTTCGACCTGAGCCGCGAGCAGCGCACCGCGGCCGCGCAGCACGTGCCGGCGCTGGCGGCGGGCGCGCAGATTCCGGCGCCGTTGCGCCGCGCCCGGCGGCCGCGGCTGCCGGAGGTGTCCGAGCTGCAGGCGGTGCGGCATTTCACGCGTCTGTCGCAAATGAATTTCTCCATCGACACGCAGCTCTATCCGCTGGGCTCGTGCACCATGAAATACAACCCGCGCATCTGCAATCAGCTCGCCATGCTTCCCGGTTTTCTGCAGCGCCATCCGCTGGCGCCGGAGAGCGCGGGTCAGGGCCTGCTCGGTTGCCTGCACGAGTTGCAGGAAATGTTGAAGGCGGTGACCGGCATGCGGGCGGTGAGCCTCACGCCCATGGCGGGGGCGCAGGGCGAATTCGCGGGCGTGGCCATGATCCGCGCCTATCACCGTGCGCGCGGCGACTTGGCGCGCGATGAGATCATCGTGCCCGAGGCGGCGCATGGCACCAATCCCGCCACCGCCAGCATGTGCGGCTGCAAGGTGCGCGAGATTCCCTGTGACGCCAATGGCGATGTCGATCTCGATGCGTTGCGCGCGGCGCTGGGGCCGCGCACCGCCGGCATCATGCTCACCAATCCGTCTACCCTCGGCGTGTTCGAGCGGCGCATCGAACAGGTGCGGGACTTGGTGCACACAGCCGGCGGACTGCTGTATTACGACGGCGCCAATCTGAATGCCATCCTGGGCAAGGTGCGCCCCGGTGACATGGGGTTCGACGTCATCCACATGAATCTGCACAAGACCTTCTCCACGCCGCACGGCGGCGGTGGGCCGGGGTCGGGCGCCGTCGGCGTGGCGCAGCGCCTGGCGCCGTTCCTGCCGATCCCGCTGGTGCTGAAGCAGGGCGATGCCTATCGCTGGGCGGAGGAGCGCGATCTGCCGCAGTCCATCGGGCGCCTCTCGGCCTTCATGGGCAATACCGGCGTCAATCTGCGCGCCTACGTCTACATGCGCGTGCTGGGGCGCGAAGGCATGCGGCGGGTGGCGGAGTTCGCTACGCTGAACGCGAATTACCTGCTGGCACGGCTCGCGGCGCTGGGCTACGAGCCCGCCTACCGCGGGCGGCGCGCCAGCCATGAGTTCATCATCACGCTTAAACGCCTGCAGCGTGAGTTCCAGATCACGGCCATGGATGTGGCCAAGCGGCTGCTGGATTACGGGTATCATGCGCCCACCACGTATTTCCCGCTGCTGGTGCCGGAATGTCTGTTGATCGAGCCCACCGAGACCGAATGCCTGCAGGACCTGGATGGACTGGTGTCCGCCCTGGAGCAGATCCTGCGCGAGGCGCGCGAGGAGCCCTCGCTTCTCACCGAAGCGCCGCACAGCCTGCCGGTGAAACGGCTGGACGATGTGCGAGCCGCGCGCCAGCTGGACCTGCGTTGGAAGCCGCCGGCCTGAACGGGACCGCGTGCGGCCGCGCGCGATGAGGCCCGCCGGCAAGCCGGCGGGCCTGACTCGCATCCTGCGCGCCTTCCGTTACTCCTTTCAGGGTCTGGCGCAGGCCTTGCGCAACGAGGCGGCCTTTCGCCAGGAACTGATGCTGGCGGTCGTGGTCATTCCCGCAGGACTGTACCTGGGCCACGGCGGCGTGGAGCGCGCGTTGCTGGTCGCGCCCATGCTGCTCATTCTCGTGGTCGAGATCCTGAACAGCGCGGTGGAAGCGGTGGTGGATCGCTTCGGCACCGAACCTCATCCGCTGGCCGGCATGGCCAAGGACATGGGATCGGCGGCGGTGCTGCTCTGCTTCCTGTTGCTCGGAACGGTCTGGCTGCTGGTGCTTTTCGACACATAGGGATTTTCATGATGCTGCATCGCCTTTCATTGGCCTGGCTGCTGCTGGCCGCCGGTGCCGTGCAGGCGGCCGTGACGTCGGCCAGACTCGACAACCCCGCACCGGCCGAACCGCCCAACTGGTCGCAGACCCTGGCGCGGATCGCGAGCGGCGTGGTCAGCATCCAGATCGATGCCACCCGCGCCTTCGATACCGAGTGGAACAGCACCGCCCAGGCCACGGGCTTCGTCATCGATGCCACGCGGGGGCTCATCCTCACCAACCGGCATGTGGTCACACCCGGTCCGGTCACGGCGCAGGCCACGTTCCTGAACCGCGAGGAGGTGGAGCTGCGGCCGGTGTATTTCGATCCGGTGCACGACTTCGGCATCTACCGCTACGATCCGAAGAAGCTGCGTTTCATCGCGCCGGCGCAGCTGCCGCTGTATCCGCAGGGCGCGGTGGTGGGGCGCGAGATCCGTGTGGTCGGCAACGATGCGGGCGAGCAGCTTTCCATCCTGTCCGGAACGCTGGCACGGCTGGACCGCGAGGCGCCCGAGTACGGCTACGGCAAGTACAACGATTTCAATACGTTCTATTTTCAGGCGGCCTCGGGCACCTCGGGCGGCTCCTCCGGCTCACCGGTGATCGATGTGGAAGGGCGGGTGCTGGCGTTGAACGCCGGTGGCGCCACCGATGCGGCCTCCAGCTTCTACCTGCCGCTGGCGGCGGTGACGCGTGCGCTGCGCTACATCGAGGCGGGCCAGAGCGTGCCGCGTGGCACGCTGGAGACCGTGTTCCATTACACGCCTTACGATGAGCTGCGCCGTCTCGGACTGTCCTCCGAGCTGGAGGCGAAGATGCGCCACACCTTCCCGCGGCTCACCGGCATGCTGGTGGTGTCGGAGGTGCAGCCGGGATCGGTAGCTGACGCGGTGCTGTCGCCCGGCGATATCCTCACCGCCATCGATGGCCGGCCGGTACCAGAATTCTTCGCATTGGAAGACGTGCTCGACGCCAACGTCGGCCGGCTTCTGGCAGTCGAAGTGCAGCGCGGCGGCCAGACCCTCACGCGCACGCTGGCGGTGCAGGATCTGCACGCCATCACCGCCGATGAGTTCCTGGAGTTCGGTGAGGCGGTGGTGCATACCGTGTCCTACCAGCAGGCGCGGCATTTCAACCTGCCCATCAAGGGCGTTTACGTCGCCAATCCCGGCTACGTATTCGCCAGCGCCGGCATTCCGCGCGCCGCGCTGATCAGCACCGTCAACGGCCACAACACCGATACACTGCAGGAGTTCGCCGGCGTGCTAGCCGGTCTCGGTGATGGTGCGCGCGCAACGGTGCGCTTCGTCACGCTGGAGGATCCGCGCTCGGTGCAGCTCAAGGTGATCCGCATCGATCGGCGCTGGTTCCCGGCGCGCCGATGCCACCGCGACGACGTGCAGGGTATCTGGCCCTGCACGCCGTTGGCCGAGCCACCGCCGGCGGTGCCCGATGCACCGGCCTCCACGCGGTTCGCGCGCAGCGGCAACCGCCAGGTCGATCAACTTGCGCCCTCGCTGGTGATGGTGAATTTCGACATGCCGTATGCGGTCTCGGGTGTCACTGAGAAGCACTATCACGGCACGGGATTGATCGTGGACGCAACGCGGGGTCTGGTGGTGGTGGACCGTAACACCGTGCCCGTGTCCATGGGCGATGTGCAGCTCACCTTCGGCGGTACGGTGGAGGTGCCGGGGCGGGTGGTGTTCGTGCATCCGCTGCACAACCTCGCCATGATCTCCTACGATCCGCGCGCCATCGGCACCACGCCGGTGCGCCCCGCCACGTTGTCGGAGCGTGATCTGAAGGCGGGTGATGATACCTGGGTGATCGGCCTGCGCGGAGATCTGAAGGTCATGTCGCAGAAGACGCAGGTGTCGAGCGTGGACGCCGTGTCCTTTCCGCTGTCGAGCACGCTGCGTTTCACCGACAGCAACCTGGAGGCGATCAGCCTGGTCAATGCGCCGGTCGACTATGACGGCGTGCTGGTCAACGATCGCGGCGAGGTGCAGGCGTTGTGGTCGAGTTTCGCCTACGAGGCGCAGCGCGCCATTCAGCAGGTGAGCCGCGGCGTGCCCGCGGATCTCGTGGCCGAGATGATCGGCGTGGTGGTGGGTGGGCGGCCGCTGTATTCCCTGGAAGCCGAGTTCGATCTGCAGCCGCTGGCCGGCGCGCGCAAGCTGGGACTCCCGGATGCCTGGGTGCATCGTATCGAGGATCACGACCCTTCTCGCCGCCAGGTGCTGTCGGTGGATCGGCCGGTGGCGGGCACGCCCGCCGCCGATATGCTACAGGCGGGCGACCTGCTGCTTGCCGTCGATGGCGCCCTGGTCACCCGCTTTCGCGAAGTCGAGCGCGCGGTGCAGGGCCCGCAGGTCACCCTGACTCTGTGGCGCGATGGGGCGGAGAAAACCGTGACGGTGCGCAGCGTCGCGCTGAACGGCCATGACCTGGATCGCGTGCTGATGTGGGCCGGTGCGACGCTGCAGGCGCCGCACCGCGCGATGGCGGCGCAGCGCGGCAT
>JAFEGC010000156.1 GCA_018240265.1 Pseudomonadota bacterium
GGTGGGCGCGGCCGGCGCGCAGATTCTCGTCAGTCCCGGTGGGCCAGAAATGACCGTCGCGGAGTTCGATACCGCCCGCAAGATCTACTTCCAGCGCTGCGCCGGCTGCCACGGTGTGCTGCGCAAGGGCGCCACCGGCAAGCCGCTGACCCCGGACATCACCCGGACCAAGGGCACAGAATACCTCAAGGCCTTCATCAACCAGGGCTCACCGGCCGGAATGCCAAGCTGGGGTAAATCCGGGGAGCTTACTCCCGAGCAGGTCGACCTGATGGCGCGCTACGTGCAGCAGGAGCCGCCGCAACCGCCCGAATTCGGGATGAAGGAGATCAAGGAGTCCTGGAGCGTTTCCGTGCCGCTCGACCAGCGACCGAAGAAGAAGGCAAACAACTACGACATCGACAACATCTTTGCCGTCACGTTGCGTGATGCCGGTCAGGTGGCCCTCGTCGATGGCGATACCAAGAAGATCGTCAACATCATCCGCACCGGATACGCGGTGCATATCTCGCGCCTGTCGCATTCCGGCCGCTATGTGTACACCATCGGCCGCGACGGCAAGATTGACCTGATCGACTTGTACATGGAGACGCCAGACAAGGTCGCCGAGATCAAGATCGGCATCGAGGCGCGCTCGGTGGAGACCTCGAAGTACAAGGGCTACGAGGACAAATACGCGATCGCCGGGGCCTACTGGCCGCCGCAGTACGTGATCATGGATGGCGCCACGCTCGAACCGCTCAAGGTCGTCTCGACCCGCGGCATGACGGTCGACACGGGTGAGTACCACCCCGAGCCGCGCGTCGCCGCCATCGTCGCCTCGCACGAGCACCCGGAGTTCATCATCAACGTGAAGGAGACCGGGCAGGTACTGCTGGTCAACTACGAGGACATCGACAATCTCAAGACCACCACGATCGGCGCGGCGCGCTTCCTGCACGATGGCGGCTGGGACGTCACCAAGCGCTACTTCCTGACGGCCGCGAACCAGTCGAACAAGATCGCCGTAATCGACTCGCGCAAGCAGAAGCTCGTGACCATGGCCGACGTCGACAAGATCCCGCACCCCGGGCGCGGAGCCAACTTCGTCGACGTGAAGTACGGTCCGGTGTGGGTGACCAGCGCCCTGGGCAACGAGAAGGTGACCCTGCTCGGGACCGACCCGGAGAAGCACAAGGACAATGCCTGGAAGGTGGTGCGGGTGCTCAAGGGCCAGGGCGGCGGCTCGCTGTTCGTCAAGACTCACCCGAAGTCCCATCATCTGTACGTCGACACTCCGCTCAATCCCGATCCGAAGATCGCGCAGAGCGTAGCCGTCTTCGACACCAACAACCTTGAGGCCGGTTACACCGTGCTGCCGATCGCTGAATGGGCCAACCTGGGCGAGGGACCCAAGCGCGTCGTGCAGCCGGAGTACAACGCCGGCGGAGACGAGGTCTGGTTCTCCGTGTGGAACGGCAAGGAGCAGCGATCCGCGCTGGTGGTGATCGACGACAAGACGCTGAAACTGAAGGCCGTGATCGACGATCCGCGCATCGTCACCCCGACCGGCAAGTTCAACGTGCACAACACGGTGGGTGACATCTACTGACCGGTGCAAAACCGGTGCTGCAACAGCCCCAGCGTAGCGTCAATGCTGCGCTGGGGCCGGAGCAGTTATGGAACGGCAGCGGCGCTGATGACCGCGCGGCGCTCCCGCGTCAAGGTGGCACCAGTCGCTAGTTTTGCACTTGCTCCGCCAGCAACTCCGTGCAGTAGGGCAGGAACGAGCGCCAGACTTCGACGTGGAAGGCATCGGCGCGCGTGCGCCATAGCACGATGTCGGCCTTGCCGAACACGGTGCGCGTGCACATGCCCACGGGGAAATGCGCCGCATCGAGATCGAGAGGGCAGGCGGCACTGAGCAGCAGCGCGCAATCCGGACCGCAGACTTCGAAGGCGACCTGACGGTGGCTCACGTCCACCAGCGAGTGCGGCATGCCGGCCAGTGCCTCGCGCAAGGCGCGCGGCTCGTGGTCGGGTGGCGCCAGCAACAAGAATTCCTCCGGCCCGAGCCACAGCGCATGCAACTCGCCCTGGCCACGCGCGCGGCAGGCTTCACTCGACAATCCGGCAGGCCAGGCGCGCGCCGCCGCGCTCAACGCATCGGCGCCGCCCTGCAGTATCCAGCGGCTCATCGGCGGCAGCATGCGCATGTACAGGCTCGTTTCAGCCATTCAGGCGCACTCCCTTCTCGTCGTAGAACACCGGTGAGGTGACTTCCACCTCGATTTCTCCGCCGGGCATGGGTACGAACAGGCGCTGGCCGATGCGGGCACGGCCGCCGGCGATGAGCGCCAGCGCGATGGGCTTGCCCAGCACCGCGCTGTCATAGGAGGAGGTGACGTGGCCGATGAGTTTCATCGGCACGCTCTGGCCGCGCGAGTCGACGATCTGCGCGCCTTCTTCCAGAGGCGCGGTGCAGGAGAGGCAGAAAAGGCCCACGAGCTGCTTGCGGATCGCGTCGTTCATCGAAGGACGCTGCAGCGAGCGTTTGCCGACGAAATCGGGCTTGGTCTTGCCGATGGCCCAGGCCAGGCCCGCATCGTCCGGCGTGACCGTGCCATCGGTGTCCTGGCCGACGATGATGTAGCCCTTTTCCGCGCGCAGCACGTGCATGGTTTCGGTGCCATAGGGCACGATGCCGTGCGCCTGGCCGGCCTCGAACACCTGGTCCCAAACGGCGCGACCGTATCCCGCCGGCACGTTGATCTCGAAGCCCAGCTCGCCGGTGAAACTGACGCGAAACACCATCGCTGGTATCTGCGGCGCATCCTCGCAGCTCACGTAGCCGCGGGTGAGGGCCATGTGCGGCAGCGCCGCGGCCGACAGGTCGGCGCCCTGGACCACGGTCTCGACCACGCGCCGCGCCCGCGGGCCCTGCACCGCGATCACCGCCCATTGCTCGGTGGTGGAAGTAAGCCATACCGCAAGATCGGTCCACTCGGTCTGCCGGTAGTCTTCCATCATGGCCAGCACGCGCGCCGCGCCGCCGGTGGTGGTGGTGACGTGGAAGCGGTCCGGCGCGAGGCGTGCAATCACGCCGTCGTCGTAGATGAAGCCATCGTCGCGGCACAGGATGCCGTAGCGGCAGCGGCCCACGGCGAGGTTGGACCAGTTATTGACGTACAGCCGGTTCAGGAACTCGGCGGCATCGGGGCCCACGATCTCGATCTTGCCAAGTGTGGAAGCATCGAACAGGCCGCAGGCGCTGCGCACCGCCAGGCATTCGCGCTTCACGCACAGATGCATGTCCTCGCCCTCTTGCGGGAAATAGCGGGCGCGCATCCACAAGCTCACTGGTTCGAACACCGCGCCGCGCGCCTCCGCCCACTCATGCGTGGGCGTGCGCCGTACCGGATCGAACAACTCGCCGCGCGAGGCGCCGGCGAAGCTGCCGAAGGTGGTGGGTGTGAACGGCATGCGGAACGTGGTGAGGCCAACCTCCACCGGTGGCTTCTGCAAGCGCTGCGCCGCGATTGCCAGTGCGTTCAGGTTCGAAGTCTTGCCCTGGTCGGTGGCCATGCCGGTGGTGGTGAAGCGTTTGATGTGCTCGATGGAGTGGAAACCCTCGCGCGTGGCCAGCAGAATGTCCTTCAGGCTCACATCGTGCTGGAAATCCACGAAGGCCTTGCCCACGTCGGCATCCACCGGCTGCGGCAGCGTGCCCAGCCAGCCTGCACCGGGAGTCGGTCCGTCCTCGCTCACTTCGTAGTGCTGTGCCGCGAACAGTGCGGCGCCATCTTCCAGCACGCGCGAGAGGCCAAACACGCCGCGGCAGGCGCCGGCGCAGCGCGTGGCCTCGGCCGCGGCGCCAGGAACGAAGGCCTGCAGCTCCTCGCTCCATTCCAGTTTGCCGCGCGACTGCGAGAACAGATGCACGCTGGGCGTGAAGCCGCCGGACATCAGCAGCAGATCGCAGACCACGCTGCGCCGGAAGTGCACCGCGCCGGTGGCATCGCGCTGGCCGATACGCGCGGCGCGCAGGCGCAATGCGCCACGTGTGCCCAGCACCGTGCCGGCGGCGAAAATTTCGATGCCGGCGCTGTGCGCGGCCGCGAGCTGCTGTGCGCCCGGCTGGTCGCGCACATCGACGATGGCGGCAATGGCGACCCCGGCCGCGGCCAGCTCCAGCGCGCTCTGGTAGGCGGTGTCGTCGGCGGTGACCAGCACCGCGCGCGTGCCGGCGCGCACGCCGTAGCGGTTGAGATAGGTGCGGGCTGCGTCGGCCAGCATCACGCCGGGCCGGTCATTGCCGGGGAACACCAGCGGACGCTCGATGGCGCCGGTGGCCAGCACCACCTGCTGCGCGCGCACCTGCCACAGGCGTTCGCGGATCTGGCCGGGCAGGGCGGTTTCGCGGTGCTCGCTTACGCGCTGCACCAGGCCAACGAGGTTATGTGGGAAATAACCGAAGGCCGTGGTACGCGACAGGAGCGTCACGCGTGGATTGGCCGCAAGCTCGGCCAGCGCCTGCGCCAGCCATTGCGCGGCCGACTGGCCGTCGATCTGCGCGCGCGTCTCGGACAGGAGCGAGCCGCCCAGCTCGGATTGCTCATCGCACAGCAGGACGCGCCCGCCGCCCTTCGCGGCCGCCAGCGCCGCCGCAATGCCGGCCGGTCCGGCGCCGACGATCAGCACCTCGCAGTGGGCGTAGCGCTGTGCGTAACGGTCCGGGTCGGGCAGGGTGGGCGCGATGCCGATGCCGGCGGCGCGGCGGATCATCGGCTCGTACAGGGATTTCCACGCGCGGCGCGGCCACATGAAGGTCTTGTAGTAGAACCCGGCCGGAAAGAAGCGCGACAGCGCATCGTTGATGCGGCCGATGTCGAACCCAAGGGCCGGCCAGCGGTTCTGGCTGCCGGCCTGCAGGCCCTCGTAGATCTCGACCTGCGTGGCGCGCAGGTTCGGCGTGTAGCGCGCCGCATCGCGCCACACCGCCACCAGCGCGTTGGGCTCCTCCGAGCCCGCGGCCAGGATGCCGCGCGGCCGGTGATACTTGAACGAGCGCGCGGTGAGGTGCACGCCGTTGGCCAGGAGCGCCGAGGCCAGGGTGTCACCCACCTGGCCGGTGTAGGTACGCCCATCGAAACGGAAACTCACTTTGCGCGTGCGGTCGATGCGACCGCCGGTCTGGGTACGATGCGTGCTCACGGCCGCGGCTCACCCACCTTGTAAGTGCCGTGGAAGCGATCGGTGGTGGTGTCGCGCAGCGCGTTGAAGAATCGACCGCAGCCGTGCGAGTGGCGCCAGCGTTCGGCGCGCAGGCCACGCTGGTTGTCGCGCAGGTACAAAAACTCGGTCCATTGATGATCGTCGTAATCGGCCGGCTGCGTGGGCCGCGCAATGTGCGCCTGGCCGCCGTAGGTGAATTCGATCTCGGGACGGTTGCCGCAGTAGGGACAGTCGATCAGCAGCATGCCGCGAGCCTCAATGCGCCACCGCGGCGGCCGCGGCTTCATCGATCAGCCGGCCCTCGCGGAAGCGCTCCAGCGTAAATGGTGCGTTGATCGGGTGCGGCTCATCGTGGGCGATGGTCCAGGCGAACACATGCGCCGAGCCCGGTGTGGCCTTGAAACCACCGGTGCCCCAGCCGCAGTTCACGTACAGTCCCGGCACCGGTGTCTTGCCGATGATGGGAGATCGATCCGGCGTGACATCCACGATGCCGCCCCAGTTGCGCATCATGCGCATGCGGCGGAACATCGGGAACAGCTCGCAGATGGCATCCAGGGTGTGCATGTTGATGTGCAGCGCGCCGCGCTGCGTGTAGGAGGTATAGGCATCGGTGCCGGCGCCGATGACCAGTTCGCCCTTGTCCGACTGGCTGATGTAGGCGTGCACGGTGTTGGACATGACCACGCAAGGGAATACCGGCTTCACCGGCTCGGACACCAGCGCCTGCAGCGGGAAGCTCTCCAGCGGCAACTTCACTCCGGCCAAACCCAGCACCACGCTGGTGTTGCCGGCGGCCGAGACGCCCACCTTGGGCGTGCGGATATCCCCGCGCGTGGTCTTGAGCGAGGCGATGCGTCCGCTCGGGTCGCGGCTCATGCCGATGACTTCGCAGTTCTCGATGATGTCCACGCCCAGCGCATCCGCCGCGCGCGCGTAGCCCCAAGCCACGGCATCGTGCCGCGCCGTGCCGCCGCGGCGCTGGAGTGCGGCCCCCAGCACCGGATAGCGGATGTTCGGTTCGATGTTCAGCGGCGGGCAGAACGCCTTGGCCTGCTCGGGCGTGAGCCACTCGTTGTCCACGCCATTGCAGCGGTTGGCGTGGATATGGCGCTTGGCCGACTGCATGTCGTGCACCGTGTGCGCCAGCATCATCACCCCGCGCGGCGAGAACATGACGTTGTAGTTCAGCGCCTGGGACAGATCCTCCCACAGCTTCACCGAATGGTCGTACAGCGCCGCGCTTTCATCGAACAGGTAGTTGGAGCGGATGATGGTGGTGTTGCGGCCGGTGTTGCCGCCGCCAATCCAGCCCTTTTCTAGCACGGCGATGTTGGTCAGTCCGTGCTCGGCGGCGAGATAGTAGGCAGCACCGAGGCCATGGCCGCCGCCGCCGACGATGACCGCATCGTAGGAGGGCTTGGGATTGGGCTTGCGCCACTGAATCTGCCAGCTGCGGTGCCGGGACAGCCCCCTCAACATGAGCGAGAGGGCTGAGAACTTCTGCCGCGTCATGGGGCGCCAGTTTACCCTTTCAGCGCCAGGTTTTCCGGGTCGTACGG
>JAFEGC010000157.1 GCA_018240265.1 Pseudomonadota bacterium
CGCCGACCGGCTGGCGCTGCGCGAGCTGCACCTGCTCACCGACAAGCCGGTCATGTACGTCGCCAACGTGGATGAGAACGGCTTCAGTGACAATGCGCGTCTTACCCGCGTGCGGGACCTCGCCGCGGCCGAGGGCGCGGTGGTGGTGCCGGTGTGCGCGGCCATCGAGGCGGAGATCGCGCAGCTGGAAGAAGCCGACCGCGCCGATTTTCTGGCCGAGCTGAAGCTGGATGAGCCGGGACTGAACCGCGTCATCCGCGCCGGTTATACCTTGCTCGGACTGCTGACCTATTTCACCGCCGGGGTGAAGGAGGTGCGTGCCTGGACGGTACGGAGTGGTGCCACCGCGCCGCAGGCCGCGGGCGTCATCCACACCGATTTCGAGAAGGGCTTCATACGCGCCGAGGTGATCGCCTACGAGGATTTCATCGCCTGCAAGGGTGAGGCCGGTGCCAAGGAGGCCGGCAAGCTGCGGCTCGAAGGCAAGGACTACATCGTGCGCGAGGGTGATGTCATGCATTTCAGGTTCAACGTATGAGCGATATGAGCGGCCACCGTGTGCGTGATATATTCGGCATCGAGCTGCCCATCGTGCCTGCGCCGTGCTTGCTCGCCGTTCGCCCGCATGTCTGATCATCCATTCAAGCATTCCCGGTGGCCGGCATCCCGGCGACGCGATTTCCTGCGCCAGGCGGCGGCTCTGGCGGGCGCCGTGGCGTTGGGGCCGGCCGAGACTCACGCGGGCGATGTGCCGGCGGATGCGACGCCATCCGGCACGCCGTCGGCGCCTGCCGCGCCGGCGCCGTTTTCCGGCTACGAATATTTCAGCCCTCAGGAAGCCGCCTTCGTCGAGGCGCTGGTGAACATCATGTGCCCGGCCGATGCCTACACGCCCAACGGCGTGGACTGCGGTCTTGCGATCTTTTTCGACCGGCAGCTCGCAGGGCCGTTCGGACAGGGCAAAGGCCGCTATTTGCGCGGCCCGTGGAACGCAGGTCCGCCACAGATGGGCCTGCAATCGCCGTTGACGCCGGCGCAGTTTTTCTCCGAAGGCCTGCGCGCCGCCAATGCCTTGAGCCTGAGCCGGCACGGCAAGAGCTTCGATCAGCTCGAGGCGGCGCAGGCGGAAGGCCTGCTGCACGAGTTCGAATCCGGCGGCGCAGCCTCGCCGGCCGCGGTAGCGCTGGCCGATTGGTTCAACGCGCTGGTATACCCGCTGTTCGTGCAGGCCTGTTTCGCGGATCCTCTGTATGGCGGCAACCACGACAAGGTGTTCTGGAAATTGATCGGCTATCCCGGATTGCCGGCGACCCATGCGCTGGACATGGTCCAGTATCGCGGCAAACCCTATCCGGGTGCCGCGAGCCCGAAATCCATCGCCGATTTTTCCTGATTCGACAAGGCATGAACCGCTTCACGAATTTGCCGCGGCGATGAACCAGCCCACCAAGCTCCCATCACGTAGCGTCGTCATCGTCGGTGGCGGACTGACCGCCGCGCTGGTTGCGCGCCAGCTCACCGTGCAGGGCGTACAGACGCTGGTGCTGGAACGAGGCACCGATCGGCGCGATTCCGCGGCGGATCGTCTGCCCTCGCAGCGCGACGAGCTGCGCTGGGCCGTTCACCAGGGTCTGATGCAGGACTGGTCGGTGCAACCTTACTCGCTGCGGCATGGTCGCGACGAACCTTCCTATCCCATTCGCTGGATGTCGGCGTTTCTGCCGGGCGAGGGTCTCGGCGGAGCCGCCAGTCATTGGAACGGGCACTGCTGGCGCTGGTCGCGCTACGATCCGGTGCTGCGCTCGCATCTGGAAGCGCGCTACGGCAAGCAGGCCATTCCCGCCGACATGCCGCTCGCCGATTGGGGCGTGACTTACGAGCGGCTCGAGCCTTATCACGATCTGTTCGAGAAATTGTTCGGCATCAGCGGTCAGGCTGGCAATCTACGCGGCCGCAAGCTGCCGGGCGGCAATCCCTTCGAAGCCCCGCGGCAGCATCCGTATCCGCAGCCCCCGCTCCAGTCCCTCGAAGCCGGACTGATGTTCGCCGAGGCCGCGCAGCGCCTGGGCTATCATCCCTTTCCGCAGCCCGGCGCCAATTCCAGCGGCGCCTACCTGAATCCGGATGGGCAGCGTCTGGGCGCCTGCCAGTATTGCGGTCATTGCGAGCGCTTCGTGTGCGAGGCGCAGGCCAAGGCCACGCCCGAATTGCTGCTGTACCCGGTGCTCATGAAGCGACCCGGCTTCGAGCTGCGCCTGCGCGCGCATGTGCTGGGGGTGACGTACGATGCCGCTGCACGCCGGGTCAGCGGCGTGCGTTACGTGGATCTGCGCGATGGGCGCGAATACGAGCAGCCCGCGGACGTGGTGGTGCTCGGCGCCTTCACCATGACCAATACGCGCCTACTGCTACTGGATCGCATCGGCAAACCCTACGATGCGGCCGAGACAAGCGGCGTGGTGGGGCGGAATTTCTGCTATCAAACTTGTTCGGGCGTGGAGCTGTTTTTCGAACGCCGCTGGATCAACCCGTTTCTGGCCGCGGGTTCCACCGGCACGGTCATCGACGATCTGAACAACGACAATTTCGACCATACGGGCCTTGGGTTCCTGGGCGGCGGCAGCATCTCGACCACGGTTTACAATGGCCGCCCCATCGGCTCACGCCTGCTGCCCGAGGGCACGCCGCGCTGGGGCACGGCCTGGAAGGCGGCCAACGCGCGCTGGTATGCGCATTCCCTGCTGCTGTCGGCGCAGGGCAGCTGCTATCCGCATCGCGAGAACTTCCTGGATCTCGATCCCGATTACACCGACGCCTACGGCCAGCCGCTGCTGCGCATGACCTTCGATTTTCGCGACAACGAGCTGCGCATGTCGGAGTGGGTGACGCGCAAGATGGGCGAGATCGCGCAGAGCATGCTCCCCGATCATATGAGCGCGGTCGAGGGCATCAAGCCGCCCTTCGATACGCGGGTGTACCAGACCACGCATGTCACCGGCGGCACGCCCATGGGAACAGACCCCGCGCACAGCGTGGTGTCGCCGCATTTACAGCACTGGGATGCGCAGAACCTGTTCGTGGTGGGCGCCTCGGTGTATCCGCACAATTCGGGTTACAACCCGACCGGACCGCTGGCGGCACTGGCCCTGCGGCTCGGGGACGAGTTGGTGGATTACACGCGGCGGCCGCGGTGGCTCGGCTGATGGTTGGAGGGACCTTGCGATGAGCAATGAGCGGGCTTGGATCATGCGCAGCGCCGGGGCTCTGCTGGCCGTATTCGCGGCCTGCACCTGCCGGGCGCAGGATGCGAGCGCCGGCAAGGCGGTGTTCGCGCAATGCTCGGTGTGCCACTCCGTCGATGGCAGCAGCAGCGTCGGACCCAGCCTCAAGGGCATCGTCGGGCGCAAGGCCGGAAGTGCGACGGGCTTTCGTTACAGCCGCGGCATGCGCAATTCGAATCTCGTCTGGGACGCGGCGACGCTCGATCGTTATCTCGCCGATCCCCAAGGCGCGATACCCGGCAACCTCATGCCCTTCGCGGGTCTTGCCGATAAGCGGGCGCGCGCCGATCTCATCGCCTACCTCGCCTCGCTGAAGTAGCGCGGCCGCGTTACGTGATGCCCGTCACGTTACCGCCGCGCGCGGGCGTGACGGGTCCGCAACACGGCGCGTTTAAGTTAAAGATCGACCTCGCAGGTCCGATACCTCCTCGCAATGACGGCCATGACGGATATGGTCGGGTTTGCACGGAGGTTGTGTGCTTGGATTGCTGAAACGTAGCGCCGCGGCCAAGGGCCGTATCGGCATCTCGATTGGAGCGGACCACCTGGCCGTGGCCGTGGTGAACCGCGACTCGGCGGGTGCTGCGCTCCTGCAGCGCTGCGAATCCCATCCCATCTCCCCCGGCGGTCCCGAGATCCTGGCCGAGGCGTTGCGCGACCTGCGTCTGCCGGCGCTGCCGGTGAGCGGGGTGCTGCGCCCGCAGGACTACCACTTGTCGCTGGTGGAATCGCCGGACGTGCCGCCAGCCGAGCTGCGCGCGGCCATGCGCTGGCGTCTGCGCGAAAGCATCGACTTCCGGGTCGAGGATGCCGTCATCGACGTGTTCGACATTCCTGCGCAGAGCCGCGGCACTCACGGTCGCATGCTGTACGCGGTGGCGGCGCGCCGCGCCGCGGTGGACCGGCAGGCCGAGGTACTGGGCACGCTCGGCGCATTCGATGTGGTCGATGTGCCGGAGCTGTGCCTGCGCAATCTCGCCTCGCTCCTGCCGGCGGCCGCCAGCGGCGTCGCCTTGCTTCACCTCGGAACCGACACCGCTTCGGTAGTGCTGGTGCGCGGCGCGACGTTCTACTTCGCGCGCCAGATGAATCTGCAGGGCGGCCTGGCCGCGGCCGGTTCAGGCGGCGCGCCGGCCCGGCTCAATCCCGACAGCGTGCTGCTGGAACTGCAGCGCTCGCTGGATTACTACGAGCGCCACTTCGATCAGCCGCCCATCACCCGCGTCGCCATCGCGCCCTTTGGCGAACGCGCCAGCGAGTTGGCCGCGGACCTTGGGCGCGAAAGCAGTTTCGATGTCTGCGTGCTGGATCTGAACCAGGCGCTGCCCTGCGCGAAACCGGTGGCGCCGGCCGACCAAGCCGCCGCGCTGATGGCGGTGGGCGCGGCGCTGCGGCGCGAGCATCGTTCGTTGTAACGCCGCCGCCGCCATGGAACAGCAAGTCAATCTGTATCAACCGATCCTGGGCGCCGAGAAGCACCTGTTCTCGGCCCGCGCCATCGGTATCGCGCTGGTCGCGCTGGCGGTCAGCCTGGGTTCGCTCGCCGCCTACGCGGGCTGGCGCAGCGCGCGCCTGGAACGCGCGCTGAACGCGCTCGAACAACAGCAGTCGGCGGAACTGGCGATGTCCGAACATGCCAACGCCGCCATCAAGCCCGGCAAGAGCCTGCCGCAGCTGGAAGCCGAGGCCAAAATCTTGTCTGCGGACATCGCCTCGCGCCAGCGCGCGCTCGATGTCATCCGCCAGGACGGCGCCGCCCGCCGCGATGGTTTTGCCGCGCGCCTGGAGTCGCTGGCGCATGCGCAGCTCGAGGGCCTGTGGCTGCGGCGTATCGTGCTTGCGGCCGGTGATGGCCAACTCGCCTTCCAAGGCGCCACCGTGGATCCCCACCTGGTGCCCGCGTACCTGGCGGCCCTGTCGCACGAGCCTTCCTTCGCGGGTGTGAATTTGGATCGCCTCAGCCTGCGGCGTGCCGAATCCCAGGATGCGCCGGCGGCCTCGCTGTTCGAGGTGGCTGCGCCAGGCCTGGATTTCCCCAAACAGGAGACGCCCTAGATGATCGCGCTCGGCACCTTCAATGCGCGCGTGCGGCCGCTGATCGAGCGGCTGGACCAGATGTCGCTGCGCGAGCGCGCCCTGATTTTCTCCGCCGGCGTGGCGCTGATCTACTGCCTGTGGCAGGTGCTGCTGATGGACCCGTTGATGGTGCGCACCCGCGCCGCCGAAAGCCGTCTGAACAGCGCGCGCGACAGAATTCTGGTGGTCGATCAGGCCGGTGCAGTGGCCACACAGGACCCGGCTGTGGCCGCCGCGACGCGCAACCGCGCGTTGCAGGGACGGTTGCGCGACCTGGATCGGGAACTGGCCACGCTGGCGCAGGGCTATGTCTCGCCGGCCCACATGACCGACATGTTGCGCGAGATGCTGGCGCGGCAGCGCGGCTTGCAGCTCATCAGCCTGACCAACCTGCCGCCGCGCAGCCTGTCCAAGGCCCGCGCTGAAAGCTCCGAAGGCGCCGCGCCCGCGGCCGCGAGCCCGGCGCATGAGGGGGCGAAGCAGGAGCTGACCAAGGACCCTGGTCCCTTCCTGCACCCGGTGGAAATCGTGGTCGAGGGTGACTATCTCGCCGTGGTCGATTATCTACACGAGTTGGAACGGCTGGCCTACCGCATCCACTGGGACCGCGTCGAAGTGGATGCGCGCCGTTCGCCGGCCAATCGCGTACGCATCGTCATCGGCGCGCTGAGCCTGTCGCCGGAGTGGATCACGGTATGAAGCGCCTCGTACTCACCGCACTGTTGCTGAATGGCGCGGCGCTGGCGGCGGGCTCGGCATTCGCCGCGGGCGCGCCATTGCGTGATCCGACCCGGCCGCCGCAGCCGGCGGTGGCGCATACGCGCGCTACGGGACCTTCCGTGCCTGTGGTCAGCGCCATCCTGGCGCGTGACGGCACCGACGGCACGAAGCTCCGCAAGGCCATCGTCGATGGCCGCTGGGTGCGCGCCGGCGATGAAATCGCGGGCGGGCGCATCCAGGCCATTTCCGCCGACGGCGTGTGCTGGATGCGTCGCGGCCAGGTGCACGAGCTGCGCGTCGTGAATCCGAATTCGATCATCAAGAAGCCCGCGGCGCAGCCGCCGGGCGCCAAGGGAGCTGCCTGATCATGCAATCGAAGCATTCCGTTCTATTGTGGCTGTGCGCGCTGCTGTTCGCCGCGCCGTTGCAGGCCGAGGAGGCGCGCTTCGACGTCGCCGTCACCGATGCGAGGGCACGCACCTTCTTCGAGGGCCTGGCCGAGGGCACGCCGTACAACATCGTGCTGGAGCCCGGCGTCGCCGGCAGCATTTCGCTGACCATGCGCAACGTCACCGTGCCGGAGGTGCTGGATGCGGTGCGCGAAGCCTATGGCTACGACTACCGTCGCCTGCCCAGCGGCTTCGTCATCCTGCCGCAGGCGCTGCAGACGCGCCTGTTCCAGGTGAAC
>JAFEGC010000158.1 GCA_018240265.1 Pseudomonadota bacterium
GGGAGATTACCGCGAGCGTGGCATCTGGGGTCTGGATGGTTATCAGGCCGAATTCGCCGCAGACCATGAGCAGTACGTCGTGCCGGTGCCGTCCAGGATCCAGGCGATAGGCGTGCTGTGCGAACCACTGTCGGTTGCCGAGAAGGCGCTCGATGAGGCAATGCGGGTGCAATCCGCGCGGATGCCTGACGTCGTGCCGGGACCAGAGTGGTTTCAGGGGCGCCGCTGCCTCGTCGCCGGTCTGGGACCCATCGGGCTGCTGGGTGCGATGGCAATGCGCCTGCGCGGCGCGGAAGTGTTCGGGCTCGATGTGGTTGATGCCACCAGCGTGCGCCCGCAGTGGCTCGAGCACATCGGCGGGCACTACCTCGATGGACGCCGTATCGCACCCGACGCGGTGGAGCATGCGCTGGGCAACATGGATCTGATCTTAGAAGCGACGGGTGTGCCGTCCCTGGTGTTCAACCTGCTCGATGCGCTGGGGCAGAGCGGCGTCTATGTGTTGACCGGCATTCCTGGTGGCGACCGTCCGGTCCAAATTCCCGCGGCCGACCTGGTACGCCGGCTGGTGCTCGACAACCAGGTCATGATCGGCAGCGTCAATGCGGCACCGGCGCACTGGGAGATAGCGGTGGCTGATCTGGTGCAAGCCTGCGCGCGGTGGGGCGATCATGTCGCGGAGCTCATCACGCATCGGCATCCGGCGTCCGACTTCGAGGCCGCACTCGAGCATCACGGAAGCGACGAAATCAAGGTGGTGCTCGAGTGGGGTGAATGGACATGACGATGACTGAAGCACCCGGCTGGCCCGGTTCGCCGCCGCGCTGGACCTCCAGCGCAAAGACTGGCGTCGGCACTGCACTGTCGAGTGCAAGCCATGTCTGGTTCACGCTGAGTCATGGCATCCTGAACGAGGTCTACTATCCGCGCCTCGATACGCCTTGCACGCGCGACCTGGGGCTCATCGTGACCGACGGGCGGGACTACTTCTCCGAAGAAAAGCGCCACACGCACTCGCAGCTCAGCTACCCGCACGCCGGCGTTCCGCTGTACCGGCTCATGAATACCTGCAGGGCCGGGCGTTACCGCATCGAGAAGGATATTCTCACCGATCCGTTACGCGACACGGTCCTGCAACGAACTCGCTTTGTTGCGCTTGCCGGCAACCTCGCGGACTACCACCTGTACGCTCTCGCCGCACCGCATCTCGGCAACCATGGGTGCGGGAATAGCGCGTGGATCGATGAATACAAGGGCGTGCCGATGCTGTTCGCGCAGCGCGAGGGATCTGCGCTGGCAATCGCCTGCTCGGCACCGTGGCGCAGGCGCTCCGCCGGATTCGTCGGCATCAGCGATGGCTGGCAGGACCTGTCGCGTCACCGGCTGATGCAGTGGGAACACCGTCGCGCGAGCAACGGCAATGTGGCGCTCACCGGCGAAGTGGACCTCGATGCCTGCGCCGGGAGTTTCGTGCTGGCGCTGGCGTTCGGCAATACACCGGCGGAAGCCGCTCACCGCGCCCTCGCCAGTCTTGCCGACGGTTTCGATGCGGCGCAGGCAACATTCGTACGTGAGTGGCAGGACTGGCAACGCTTCGGGCTGCGCATCGCCGCCGATCAGGGTGAGCCGTACGACGCCTACCGGACCAGCCGGATGGTATTGCGTGTGCATGAGTCAAAGTACCTTCCCGGCGGACTGATCGCCAGCCTGTCCTTCCCCTGGGGCTTCGCCAAGGGTGACGATGACATGGGCGGATATCATCTCGCCTGGCCGCGCGATCTGGTCGAGTCGGCAGGCGCGCTGCTCGCCGCCGGAGCGCACGATGACGTGCGGCGCGTGCTGCGCTATCTGCAGACCACGCAGGAGGCGGATGGTCACTGGCCACAGAACATGTGGCTGGATGGCACGCCGTACTGGAATGGCCTGCAGCTGGATGAGGCGGCATTTCCGATTCTGCTGGTCGACCTGGCGCGTCGCGAGGGTGCACTGTCCGAGGCGGATCTTCGGCGCCTATGGCCGATGGCACGGCGCGCGGCAGGCTTTCTGGTGTGCAACGGGCCGGTGACCCTGCAGGATCGATGGGAGGAAGACGCCGGTTACTCCCCCTTTACGCTCGCGGTGGTGATCGCAGCGCTGCTCGCCGCAGCGGAACTGGCCGAGAGGAACGAGGAGCACACGCTGGCGGCATATCTGCGCGACACCGCCGACAACTGGAACGCCGAGATCGAACGCTGGATCTACGTCACGGATAGCGCGCTTGCACGGCAGGTCGGCGTGCAAGGCTACTACGTTCGCATTGCGCCTCCGGAGATCTGTACTGCCGCCTCACCCGCGCAGGGTTTCGTGCCCATCAAGAACCGTCCGCCGGATCAGAGTACGGCACCGGCCGCGCAGATCGTCAGTCCGGACGCACTGGCGCTGGTGCGTTTTGGCCTGCGGGCCGCCAGCGATCCGCGCATCCGCGACACGGTCAGGGTGATCGACTCGCTGCTCAAGGTTGACACGCCCGGCGGGCCGGTCTGGCATCGTTACAATGGCGATGGGTACGGCGAGCATGAAGATGGCGCGCCATTCGACGGCACCGGCCGCGGGCGCGCCTGGCCGCTGCTCACCGGCGAGCGTGCACACTTCGAACTCGCCTCGGGCCGGCCAGAGGTGGCGCGCCAGCTCGCCGGCACCATGGTCGCGCTTGCCAATGAGGGTGGCATGCTGCCTGAGCAGATCTGGGACGCGCCGGACATCCCACGCCGGGAGCTGTACTTCGGCCGGCCGTCGGGCTCGGCCATGCCATTGGTCTGGGCGCATGCCGAGTACATCAAGCTGCTGCGCTCGTTGCGGGAAGAACGGGTGTTCGACATGCCGCCTCAGACGGTGGAGCGCTACATCACCAGGAACACCGGATCCGGCTACACGATCTGGCGATTCAACCACAAACGCCGCTCGATTCCGGCGGGTCGTGTACTGCGCATCGAGACGCTTGCCGTGGCTAGCGTGCACTGGAGCGATGACGGCTGGAAAGTCACGCATGACAGCACGACCCAGGACACCGGGGTCGGCGTACACAAAGTGGATCTGCCAACCTCGCGGCTCGCGCCGGGCACCGCGATCCGATTCACGTTCTTCTGGCACGAGGCGGCGCGCTGGGAGGGCATGGATTTCGAGGTGGTCGTGGGATAGGGTTGTGAGGGCGCCGACAGTCCCACCGCACCCAATAACCAGGCGCTGGCGAACATGACTGCCGGTTGCAGCGCCGTGACGCGTACGCAGCGGCCAGCGCGATCCGGATTGATCGAGATCAAGTGCCGGGAGTTGCGACCGCACTAGCTTGCGCCCAGTGCCGTACCATGACCTGCGGCTTGTGCGGCATGCCGACGGCCATCAGCCCCGATCCGGGAGAAAGTAACACGATGAGTACCTTGCTGCGCCAGGCGCGCACTTCGCTCGAAACGATGTCGCCGGGCTATTTCAGCATGGTGATGGCCACGGGCATTCTGTCGCTGGCCGCTCATCTGCTGGAATTACCGCTATTGGCGCGCGCCCTGTTCGCGTTTAACTGGGCCCTGTTCGCGCTCATCTGCGTGCTGGCCCTGACGCGCTTGTATTGGCATCGGCGCCGGGTGATCGAGGACCTGTTCGATCATTTGCGCGCGCCGGGCTTCTTCACCTTCGTCGCCGCCTGCTCGATCCTGGGCTGCCAGAGCCTGCTGATCGGCGCCAGCCTGCCCGTGGCCAAGGCGCTTGGCGTCATCGGCCTGATCTCCTGGATCGGATTCACCTACACGATCTTCACCGTACTCACCGTCAAGCGCCCCAAGCCGAGTCTGGATCGTGGCATCAACGGTGGCTGGCTGCTGGCCGTGGTGGCGACGCAGTCGATGGCGGTGCTTGCAGCGCTGATCGCCGCGGAGGTGGCGCAGCCGCTGCGGCTGGAACTGAACTTTTTCGCCCTGTCCATGTGGCTGTGGGGCGGCATGCTTTACATCTGGATGATGTCGCTGATCTTCTATCGCTACACCTTCTTCGAATTCTCACCGGCCGACCTGTCGCCGCCGTACTGGATCAACATGGGTGCGATGGCGATCTCGACCCTGGCCGGCTCATTGCTCATCCTGAACACGCCGCACGCGCCATTCCTGAATTCGATCTTGCCGTTCATCAAAGGGTTTACGGTTTTCTACTGGGCTACCGGCACCTGGTGGATCCCGATGCTGCTCGTGCTCGCGATCTGGCGCCACGTCATCCGGCGCTTTCCGTTCACCTACGATCCGATGTACTGGGGCGCGGTGTTCCCCATGGGCATGTACGCGGTGTGCACGCTGCGGATGATGCAGGCGATGGATCTGACCTTTCTCGGCATGCTGCCGCATTTCATGTTCAGCGCCGGATTGCTGGCCTGGACGCTGCTTTTCATCGGTCAATTGCGTGCGTTGTGGCGCAACTGGAATGCGTCCATCGTGCTGTCCGCGCAACACCGGCGCGATTGAATTCCCAGAACTCCACCGCCATGCCCCGCAGCGTCACCGCCTTCGACCGAGCCGGCAGGACGATGGAGCACAACCATTTGATTTATCAGATTTTTTAGTCGCTTGGCACCCTGACGAAGACCTCAGCCATTGCCGCAGCGGCGGCCAGCTGGTATAAAGCGCGGCTCGTTCCCGCAATCGGGAGCGGCAGCAATCCCAGTATCCAAGGTTTTCATCATGTCGCGAGTCTGCCAGGTCACGGGCAAACGGCCCAAAGTCGGGAACACCGTATCGCATGCGAACAACCGCAAGCGCCGGCGCTTCCTGCCCAACCTCCACACGCATCGTTTCTGGCTGGAAGGCGAGAAGCGCTGGGTGAGCCTGCGCGTGACCACCCGCGGCCTGCGCACCATCGAGAAGCGTGGCGTGGAAACCGTGGTCGCCGACCTGCGCGCCCAGGGCGTCAAGGTCTAAAGAAGGGGCAACACCATGCGCGACAAGATCAAGCTCGTTTCCTCGGCCGGCACCGGCCACTACTACACCACCACCAAGAACAAGCGCCTGCATCCGGACAAGATGGAGACCAAGAAATACGATCCAGTGGTGCGCAAGCACGTGGCGTACAAAGAATCCAAGATCAAGTGAGTTGAAGCCCGCCTCGCGCGGGCTTCTTGGTTTATCGGGGCCTGCGTGCCCGAACTTCCCGAAGTCGAGACCACTCGCAGCGGCATCGCTCCCTCGCTCCTGGGGCAGCGGGTACGTGAGGTCATCGTGCGCCAGCGCCGGCTGCGCTGGCCCATCACCGCCGGCTTCGAAGCGGCGGTACGTGGGCGGGTGGTAACGAGCGTCGAGCGTCGCGCCAAGTACATCCTCATCGGTTTCGACAGCGGCACGGCCATCGTGCACCTGGGCATGTCCGGGAGCCTGCGCATCCTGGACCCCGCCACGCCGCTCCTGACTCACGACCACTGGGACATCGTACTGGGCAGCGGCCGCGCGCTGCGCTTCCACGACCCGCGCCGCTTCGGCAGTCTGCTATTCACGCAGGTGGACCCGCACCGGCACCCGCTGCTCGCGGGGCTGGCGCCCGAGCCCCTGAGCGATGCCTTCGATGCCGACTATCTGTACCGCGTGTCGCGCCGGCGCAAAGTGGCGGTGAAGCTGTTCATCATGAATTCCCAGGTGGTGGTGGGGGTGGGCAACATCTACGCCTCGGAAAGTCTGTTCCGGGCCGGCATCGCGCCACGGCGCATGGCCGGCCGCCTGACCAGCGAGCAGTGCGCGCGACTGGTGCGCGCCATCAAGGACGTGCTGCGCGCGGCCGTCCGCGCCGGCGGAACCACCCTGCGGGATTACGTGAATGCGGACGGCACCCCGGGCTATTTTTCGCAGAGACTGTTCGTCTACGAACGCGCCGAACTGCCCTGCCGGCGCTGCCGCACACCGATCCGGCAATTCGTCCAGGGCCAGCGATCGACCTACTGGTGCCCCACATGTCAGAAGTAAGCAAAATTCTCGGCATTTCCGGCAGCCTACGCGCCCAGTCGTTCAACACGGCCCTGCTGCATTCCGCGCGCGGACTCATGCCTTCGGGGGCCACGTTGGAGGTGGCCACGCTCCATGGCATTCCGCTGTACGACGGCGACGTGGAGCAGCGAGGCATCCCGCAGGCCGTGACCGCATTGAAGGAGCGCGTCGTCCAAAACCAGGGACTGCTGCTGGTGACGCCGGAGTACAACAACAGCATACCGGGTGTGTTCAAGAACGCCATCGACTGGCTGTCGCGCCCGCCGGGCGAAGGCGCGAGGATATTCGGCGGGCGGCCGGTAGCTCTCATCGGCGCTTCTCCGGGCGGCTTCGGCACCATCCTGTCGCAAAACGCCTGGCTGCCGGTGCTGCACACCCTGGGCGCGCGAGTGTTCAGCGGCGCGCGGCTGATGGCATCGCGTGCCGACAAGACCCTCGGCACCGGCGGCGATGCGCTGGAAGCCGCGTTGGGCAAGCAGCTGCAGGAGTTTCTGCAGAAGTTTGTGGAGTTCGTGAGGAAATAGCACGGCTGCGCGATTCGTCCGGTCGGGGGTGGGCGCTGGAGCCGTTCGTCAAAAAGGCGAACACGCCTGGTCCTACCTACGTCAAGTTGGCGGCAATCTGCCCCATTCTTGACAGGCAACTGGCCGCCGAATAGACTCCCTGCAACATATGAAAGCCTCCGTTTCCCACCCTGCGCAGGAGCCGGTGCTGGTTGCTGTTTTCGGCA
>JAFEGC010000159.1 GCA_018240265.1 Pseudomonadota bacterium
ACACCTTGCGGGCCACGTAGAATCCTGCGTACGAAAACCAGGTCGCCGTGAACACCGCCAGACGATGGCGTTGCATGCGGCGCGCATCCTCCACGCTCACGCGGAAACGCCCTGGGTGAGGTCGACCGAGCCGGCCGCAAGGCTGCGCCAGAATGATTCCGGCAGCGCTTCGTAGTCCCTGAATGCGCTCGTGGCAAGCAAGCGGTTGTCGGCCACGTCGGTCGCGCAGCAGGTGATGAACATCGCGCGCATCCCGGCGGCGCGCGCAGCCAGCAGGCCTGCGCGGCTGTCCTCGAAAACCAGCGAAGTCGCGGGGTCCGCACCGAGCCGGCGCGCGCCGAGCAGGTACCCTTCCGGATCCGGCTTGCCGCGGGTCACGGAGTCTGCACCGATGCGCGCCCGGTCATCCACGCAGTCACCGAGGCCGAGGCGCTCGACGAAGTAGTGGATCACCGTCCGCGGACTCGAGGACACGATCGCAACGCGAAGTCCTGCAGCGACGGCCGCGTGAATCGCTCGCGCGGCGCCCGGAATCTCCGCCGCTTCGCGCACCAGCAGCTTCCAGTGATCGAGCATTTCGTCGGCCAGGACGGCAGAGTCTGTCTGGATTCCCGTCTGCGCGCGCATCATCTGCGCAACATGCGCCCAGGTGCGGCCGTGCGTCTCGTTCGGTGGCAGCGCATAGCCTGCGATTCCATGGCGCGCTGCAATCGCCGAAATTGCCTGGTCAGAATGGACCTCGGTATTGATCAGCGTCCCATCGAGATCGAACAGCAACGCCCGCACCGCTTGATGTCCACTCATGGCTCAACCCCCAATGGCCTGTTCCGCCGGAACGTTCGCAGGCGCGACCACCACCTCGACGGAGGCAGCTGAGAGATGCCGCAGCAGTCGGTCCGGCGGAGGTTCGTCGGTGACCAGCAGACCCACGTCCTGCGGTCCAAAGGCGCGCACCACGGCTTGGTGCCCAAGCTTGCTGTGATCGGCGATCAGCACGACCTGCTCGGCTTGCGCGCTCGCGGTCCTGGCATAGTCTGCATCACACAGCTGGAAATACATCGCCTCGCCTTGTGGACTGATGGCGCTCACCGACAGCACTGCGAACCTGACGTGGAACTGCCGCAGGAACGCGAGCGTCGCCTCGCCGAACGCCGCCGCGTCATCGGCTCGCAGTTCGCCGCCGGCGAGAAACACGCGGTTGCCGTTCCGTGTACCGAGAAGGCAGGCGATTTCGGCAGAGTTGGTCACCACGAGCAGTCCCGAGTGATCGCGCAGCGCAAGTGCGACGCAGACGTTGCTCGTGCCGCCGTCCAGAATCAGCGAGTCGCCATCGCGCACCCGTCGCGCAACTTCGCTGGCAATGCGCTGCTTGGCTTGCTTGTGTGAGTGCATGCGGCGCTGGAATGGCGGTTCCTCCGGCCGATCCGGTACCACCACCGCACCATGCACTTTCTGCAGCAGCCCGGTTGCGACCAGTGGTTTGAGATTCCGCCTTATGGTCTCGTCGGAAACGCCCAGGACCGAGGTGAGTTCGCGGATGCTTACCGAGCCTCTCTCGCGCGTGATGCGCAGGATGTCTGCCTGTCGCCGGTTTTGCATGACCGCTATTCAAATTGTGGCTATGTGTGCCTTTGTACACACATTACCACAAGATCATCGCTTGTGCCGAGCGTAATTGTCGGAAAGTGAAGAATAGCTTGTGTTCTTGTGTATATCAATGTGGCTTTATGAGGATATACTTCCCCAACATTCCGCGACTGAACCCATGCCATGAGCGACGCGCCGAGCAAGACCTGCGAGACCCCTGACCAGCGTAACCCCCTGCCCAAGGCCGCGCAGGTCGTGATCATCGGTGGGGGGGTAATCGGATGCAGCATCGCCTACCACCTCAGCCGGCTCGGATGGCACGACATCCTGCTGTTCGAGCGCCTGCGTCTCACGCACGGCG
The DNA here is from genome assembly GCA_018240265.1 of Pseudomonadota bacterium. Taxonomy (GTDB): domain Bacteria; phylum Pseudomonadota; class Gammaproteobacteria; order Steroidobacterales; family Steroidobacteraceae; genus TMP-86. Next base: position 1,949 of record JAFEGC010000159.1, read on the forward strand.
CGACCTGGCACGCGGCCGGCCTCGTCGGCCAGCTGCGCAGCTCCAGCAACCTGACGCGGCTCATGCGCTACAGCGCCGAACTCTACGGCGAACTCGAGCGCGAAACCGGTCAGGCCACCGGATGGCGACGCGTCGGCAGTCTCAGGCTCGCTGCCTCGGCGGAACGCTGGCTCGAACTCAAGCGCTCCGCAACCATGGCGCGCGGCTTCGGACTCGGGATCGAGCTGGTCTCGCCGCAGGAAGCCGCGACCCTGTTCCCGCTGCTCGATCCGCGTGGGCTGATCGGTGCAGCGTGGATCGACTCGGACGGCTACGTCGATCCAACCAGCCTGACGATGGCACTTGCCGCCGGTGCCCGCGCACGGGGTGTGCGCATCATCGAGAAAATGCCCGTCACCGCACTGCTATGCCAAGGGCGCCGCGTCAAAGCGGTCGTGACCGCTGCGGGAACGGTGCAGACCGAGGTGGTCGTCAATGCCACGGGCATGTGGGGTAGTGAGGTCGCCGCACTCGCCGGCGAGCGCCTTCCAGTCTGCGCCGTCGAGCACCAGTACCTGGTGACCAGCAAATCCGCGCGCGTGCCCGATGGCCTACCCACGCTGCGCGATCCGGATGCCCGCTTCTACGTGAAGCCGGAGCCAGGGGCGCTGTGCGTCGGGGGATGGGAGTCGCGCACCGTTCCGTTTGGCGCACGAGGAATCCCGGCGGACTTCGGACCTGAGTTGTTGCCGCCGAATCTCGATCGCTTCGCAGAGTACGGCACTGACGCGGCCGCCCGTATCCCGTTCCTTGACGAGGCGGGCATGCGCGAACTGGTGAACGGCCCGATCCCGATTACCGCCGACGGCGAGCCGATCATGGGGCTGAGTCCCGAACACGACAACTTTTACGTCTGCTGCGGATTCACCTCCGGCATTGCAGCGGCCGGTGGCGCCGGACGCATGCTCGCGAACTGGATCGCGGAGGGTGATCCGGGCATGGATCTGTGGCCATTCGACGTACGCCGCTTCGGACACCCCCAGCGCGTGCCCCGCTTTCTGCTCGAACGCGCCATCGAGTCGTACGCCCGCTACTACGCAATCGCGTATCCGTTCGACGAACCGACCAGTGCGCGGGGCGCCAGGCGCAGTCCGCTGCACGAACTGCTGCTCACGCGCGGGGCCGTGTACGGCACGAAATTCGCCTGGGAGCGGCCGAACCATTTTGGCTCGGTCGATGCCACCGGCGACCCGCCATCCTGGGCGCGCGGCCCGAGCTTCGCGCAGATCGGGGAGGAGCATCGTGCCGTTCGCGAGCGCGTTGCGCTGATCGACATGAGTTCGTTCAGCAAGTTTGAGCTGGCAGGACCCGGGGCGCTCGTGCTGCTGCAGCGACTTGCCGGCAACGATCTCGACCGTCCGGTCGGCTCAATCGTGTATACACAGTTGCTGAATCAGCGCGGCGGCATCGAGGCAGACGTCACGATCACGCGGCTCGCCGAAGACAGATTCTACTTCGTCACGGGCAGCGCACTTGGCGTGCGCGACCGCTCGGTGCTGCAGCGCCATCTTCCGCTAGATCGCAGCGTCGAGATCATCGACCACACCTCGGCGCGCGCCGTGATCAACCTATGCGGCCCACGCGCCCGGGAGGTACTCGCCGCGCTCGCCGACGCGCCGCTTGCGTCGGACGAATTTCCGTACATGACCGGCCGTGAGATCGACCTCGGCCTCGCCCCAGTGCTAGCGCTGCGCGTCACGTACGTCGGCGAACTCGGCTGGGAACTGCACGTGCCAACCGAATACGCCCTATGGTTGTTCGAGACGCTGCGATCGGCCGGGGAGCCATTCGGGATAACTGATGTCGGCTACCGTGCCATCCAGAGCCTGCGTCTCGAGAAACATCACCTCGCCTGGGGTGCCGACATCACGCCCGACCACAACCCGTACGAAGCCGGACTCGGCTTTTGCGTGGCGGCCGACAAGCCGGGAGACTTCCTCGCGCGCGAGGCGCTTGCCGAGGTACGCCGTCGGGGGCTCGCGCAGCGCCTCTCGTGGTTTTCGGCACCGGGCGAGATACCGATGTACGGCGGCGAGGTCGTCTGGGCCGGAGGACGACCGCTCGGGAGCGCGAGAAGCGCTGGCTACGGCTACACCGTCGGACACAACCTGCTCTGCGCATACATCGCGGCCAGCGATCTGGGCCGCGACGACTATGAGATCGAGGTCATGGGTGAGCGTTATCCGTTGTCGCCACAATCGCGCCCCCCGTACGACCCCGAACGCGAACGTCCGCGAGCCTGACCGAATCCCGTCCCATGTCCGCCACCGAAGGACCCCCGTCATGATCGCCCACTACGCAGAACTGCTGACTGCCCCGCAGGTCAACTCCGTGCACGAGGCATCCCTGGTGGTGCTCGAGGAGGTCGGCGTGCTGGTGCGAAACGGCACCGCGCGCGAGCGATTCGCACGTCACGGTTGCCGCGTCGATGCCGTCACCGACATCGTGCGCTTCCCGCGTGCGCTCGTGGAAGAGATGCTGGGCCTCGTGCCACCGACATTTACGTTCAACGCACGCGACGAATCGCTCAGCCGCACAATACCGAACGGCAACCTGGTGATCGCGACGGCGAGTTCAGCACCGAACCTCATCGATCCAGACACGGGCGAGGAGCGGCGCTCGCGTTCGGACGACATCGCCCGTATCGGACATCTGGTGTCGCAACTGCCGGGCATCGACGTGTTCTCCATATCGGTACTCGCAGACGACGCCCCGGAGAACCAATTCAGCCTGTCGCGGTTCTATCCGGCCGTGAAGAACTGCGCCAAGCCGGTGCGCACATCGGTGGTCGATCAGCGCGAAGCCGAGCAGGTGATCCGCCTCGGAGCGCTGGTTGCCGGCAGCGAATCGGCGTTTCGCGCCCGGCCGTTCATCACCTTCGGCTATTGTTCGATCGTCTCACCGCTGACGATGGACTTTGACTCGACCGAGATGCTGATGTTCTTCGCCGACCACGGCCTGCCGGCCTACGGTACGATCGCACCGATCGGCGGCATCAGCGCACCGCTCCCGCTGATCGGCATGCTGGCCCAGATCAACGCCGAGTGGCTCGCGACCGTCGTGCTGGCACAGGCCTCGCGGCCGGGAACACCGATGATCTACAACTTCCTGCCAGTCGTTGCCGACATGCGCACAGGAGCTTACGCCCCCGGCGCCGTGGAGACCGGCATCTGCGCGATGGTCATCGCGCAGATCGCGCGTCGCTATCGCGTGCCAAGCGGCTCGTACCTCGGCCTCACCAACTCCAAGCTCGGGGATGCGCAGGCCGGATTCGAGAAAGCCCTGTCGCCCGCATTGGCCTGTGCTGCCGGAATCGATTTTGTGGTCATGGGCGGGCTGCTGGATGCCCTGATGGCATTCGACTTCGGTCAGCTCGTGATCGACGACGAAATCGCGTGCATGCTTAAACGCTCACGCCAGGACCTTGATCTTGGCAGTCTCGACAAGAGTGTGGCCGAGATCCACGCGGCCGGCCCCGGTGGCATGTTCGTCGGTCACAGTGAGACGCTGGCGCTCATGCGCACCGGCGCATTCCTGCCGCATATCGCCGACCGGGAACGGCGCGAGGTCTGGCGCACCGCCGGCAGTCACGACGCACACGCCAGCGCCCTGATTCGCGCCAAACAACTGCTGTGCCGACCGAACCTGGCAGTGATCGAACCCGAGGTCGACGCCCGCGTGCGCAAAGGACTTGGCGGGCTGGTTCCAGGCAACTGCGAGGTGCCCGCAGACTGGCAGGCGCTGGGATCGGGACTGTCACGGCCGCGCAGAGCTCGCCGTCGACTGCTCGGGTAAGCGGCCTCCAGACCAGCACTCTTTGGTAGGGCACGAGCAACTCGGGCCGTAGCGGGAACGAGCGCGGCAGCACGATTCGACGCTCCGACAGAGCGGCGATCACCCCTAGATAAGAAACCGAGGCAGCGTGTGCAAGACCGCCGCCGCGCCCAATGCCGCAGAGGGGGGGGTTGTGCGCTGTGGGCTGATGTATCGTTCCTCGATGGGCTACCAGGCCGGCGGGGCGGACGATTATCATCGCTGGGCCCAGGCGCGATTGGCAGCGCCGGACGTCGTGTCGATTGGACATCGTACGAGAAGAACGGACAATGATCAGAGCAACTGAGCGTTGAGGAAAAATCCATCATGACCATCGGAAAACAGATCCGCCGCGGGCTCGCGCCATCCTGCCTGCTCCTCGCCGGGTTCTGCCTCGGCGCGGACAAGCCGAACCACACGCACCACTTTTCGCTCCCGGGCAAGAATGACACCTATGTCGAAGACGGGACGGAGGCCACCGTCAATCTCTCCGCCGCCCAGAGCGAAGGCCGCGTTAGCGTCCAGGACGAGTACTGGCCGCCCGGCTACAAAGTACAGCGGCACTTTCACAAGAAGCACGCCGAAATCTTCTACATCGTCTCCGGCAAGGTGGAATGGACCGTGGGCGGCGAGGCGCACGTGATGGGTGCCGGCGACATGGTCTACATCCCGCCGAATACGGTGCACACGGTGAAGACGGTCGGCAACGAGGAGATGCGCACACTCATGATCTATGAGCCAGGGGGATACGAAGACTACCAACTCAACGAAGTGGGGTATACCAAGGAGCAGCTCAAGACGCCCGAGGTCAAGGCAAAGCTCCGCAAGCTGGGCGACTTCAACGTCGTCG
>JAFEGC010000015.1 GCA_018240265.1 Pseudomonadota bacterium
CGCGGCGAGGGCATTTGCACTGCCTGCGATTGAGCTGCTGAGGTGAGTGGCATGCGCCATGCATCTCCATGGCGCATGGATGTTTCAACGGCCTTGCTTGGTCTCGACCCTTCGGTTGCTGCGGGCGATGTCCGCGCAGCGACAGACGCGGCCGCACCCACGGATTTTGCCCACACCTTGAGCCGGGCCACGGCGGCGCAGCCGAAGCCTAAGGCTTTTCCTACGAAGGCCGCGGCCGGCCAGAATGCGGCGCGCGGCGGCGCCGTCCCGGAACAGACTGCCAGCGCGGCGGTGAAGCCGCGCACGCACGGCGAACGCAAGGCCGCCGAGCGCAAACGCAGTGAATCTCAAACGGATGAGCGCAGGGCTGCCGGCGCGGACGGTCGGAATCTGCCGGTAGACGGCAAGATCTTGCCGCCGACGCCCCCGGCGGCCGGCGCAACGTCGGCCTCCGCCGCGCAGCATGCGCAGGCCTCGTGCTCAGTCGGTAACCCGCCAGCCGCGCTGGCGAAATCAGCCGGCGCGGTAACCTCTTCCGTCATTGCCGGGGAGGGTGCGCCAGCAGCGTCCGGCGCGCAGGTCGTTCCGGTCGCGGGACAGTCCATTCTCGGTGGCACTGGAGGTATGGGCAATGCACAGGCGGGTGGCGGGCCGCCGGTCTTGGTCGGGCCCGCGACGCCTTCGGCAGCGGCTGGGAGCTCATCGCCGAAGGACGCGAACGGTCTGTCTGCGCTGGGCAGCGTCATCAGCGCGACCGATGCAACTGCGATGAGCGACGCCGCTGCTGGCACCGATGCGCCGGCAACGACCGCAAAGCTTGATGCGACCGGCGCGGCGACTGTCGCGGCCGCCTGCACTTCCACCCGCAACAATACGCCCACCACCAGCGAGTTGGCCGGTGTGCTCGCCGGCAGGGCAGCCGCGCTGCAGCGATTGCAGAGCGCCACCACCGACAAACCTGTCGCGGCGGCTGCGCAGGCGGGCAAACCTGGGGTTGGTCTTACGGACTCAGCGGTCGTGGGCCAGATCCTCACCGGCACCGCTTCTTCGGTGATGCAGGATGTCTCGACCTCCCCAGCGGCCGGACTGAACTTGCTCGCCGGTACCGATGGGGCGCCGGGAGCCGCGACAGCGCCGGGCGCGGACGCGTCGGCGGCCAAAGACGCGGTATCCGCCACGACGATGCGGGCGGCGGTGACGCAGACTGATTCCGCCGCAACCGCGGCCTACATTCCTGCACCCTCGTTGGATGAGGCCGCGGCGGTGACCTCCCTGGCCATGAAGCCCTCGATCTCGCATGATACCGAGACCGTCACGGCAAAAGCCGTGGTGGACCTCGCCACCTCGGCGGACGCCGCTTCCTCGACACCCGGCGCCGGCTTTGGTCTCGCATCCCTTTCCGCTCATTCGACCGCGCAGAACGCCGCACCGGCCGCCGTGCACGTGCGCGCCAGTATCGACTCCGCGGATTTCGCGCAGACGTTGGCCGACAAGGTGGCCTGGCTGGTCGACAAGGATATCGGCTCCGCCAAGCTCTCCATCAATCCGCCGCAGCTCGGTCCGGTCGACGTGCACGTGGAAGTGAGCGGTGACAAGGCGCAGGTGGTGCTCAGCACCCACAGTCTGGTGACGCGCGATGCCCTGGAGGCTGCTTCGCCGCGGTTGCGCGAGGTGCTGGGTTCGAATGGCTTCACCCAGGTCAGCGTGGATGTGTCGCATCGGTCGTTCCAGGATCGAACCCCGCCGTCTCGACAATGGAGCGCTGCCGCCTTGGCGCAGCGCACCGACGTGCCGGCCGTGAGCGAAGTGGCCCGGGCGCGGACCGTGCTGGGCGCGCTGGACGCCTACGCCTGATAACATGGCGGGCATGGAGCCCTTCGTCGATTTCATCCCCGCCGAGATCGCGGCGGTAAAGCTGCTGCGCCCGCAATGCCACGTCTACGGCGTGGAGCCGACCGGCGCGGCCGCAACCGCGGCGCTTCTGGGCCGTTGCGGGAACAAGTGGCGGGTCGCAGGGTCGGAGTCATCGTCTGCGGCGCGAACATCAATGTCGCGAGCTTCGCTGCCCTGATCCAGTAGCCGCCATGCACATCTTGATCGTTGAAGATGATGAAACCGCTCGCGAGTTTCTCGCCAAGGCGTTGCGCGAGGCGGGACACAAGGTGGACACCGCCGGCGATGGCATCGAGGGCTTGCACCAGGCCACTTCGCACGCGCCGGAAGTGATCATTGTCGACCGCATGCTGCCCAAGCTCGACGGCCTGGCGCTGATTTCCTCGCTGCGTGCCACCGGACACAAGACACCGGTGCTGATCCTGAGCGCGCTGGGCGAGGTGGACGACCGTATCACCGGCCTGCGCGCCGGCGGCGATGATTATCTCACCAAGCCCTATCACTTGTCGGAGCTCCTGGCGCGCGTGGATGCGCTGGCGCGGCGCGGCCAGGCGCTGGGCGGCGAGGTGGTGACCAAGCTCAAGGTCGCCGATCTGGAACTGGACCGCATGACCCGGCGCGTCACCCGCGCCGGCCACAAGATCGAGCTCACCGCCCGCGAATTCCAGCTGCTGGAATACCTGATGCGCCACAGCGGCCAGGTGGTCACGCGCACCATGCTGCTCGAAGGCGTGTGGGACTACCACTTCGACCCGCAGACCAACGTCATCGACGTGCACATCAGCCGGCTGCGCCACGCCATCGACAAGGACTTCGGCAAGGCGTTGCTGCACACGGTGCGTGGCGCCGGCTACAGCCTGCGCGAAGAGGAGTAGCTGGTGTCGGGCGAACGCGGCTTCGCCAGCGTTCTGGGTACCTCGCGCTTTCGCATCGCCATCGTCTATTCGCTGGTGTTCTCGCTGGGCACGGCGCTGCTCCTGTCCATCGTCTATCTGGCCGTTTCCAACGTGGTGGACAGCGGCACCGACAACCTGATCGAGGCCGAGGTGCAGGGGCTGCGCGAGCAGTACCGGGTGCTGTCGCGCGATGATTTCATCGAGCTGATCGAGCAGCGCTCACAGGCGCAGGACGTGCGCGGCGCGGTGTACCTGATGATCGATCCGCAGAACCGACCGATCGCCGGCAACATGCCGCAATGGCCGCAGAGCGGGGAATCCTCGGGCAAGTGGCTGGAGTTCCAGATGTGGGTGCCGTTCGGCGACCAGACGCGCGCGCACGAGGTGCGGGCGCGCCGCTTCGTGCTGCCCGGTGGCTACCGCATGCTGGTGGGTCACGACGTGCAGGAACGGCACGACGTGAAGAACCTGATGCTGCGGGGCCTGGTGATCGCGGTGCTGCTCACGCTGCTGCTGGGCTTGGGCGGCGGTTTCTGGATGGGCCGGCGGATCCTGGCGCAGGCCGGCGCGGTGTCGGCGGTGGCGCAGCAGATCATGCGCGGCGATCTGTCGCAGCGTCTGCCGGTGCACGACTCGGACGATGAGATCGATCGGCTAGCGCGCGACATCAACGGCATGCTGGACCGGATCGAACAGCTCACGCTGGGCATGCGCACCGTGCTCGACAGCGCTGCGCACGACTTGCGCACGCCGCTCAACCGGCTGCAGTCGCGCGCCGAGGCCGGGATGGCCGCCGTACCCTCGGCATCGCCGGCGCACCAAGTGCTGGAGCAGGTGAGCGTCGAGGTCGACCGCATGCGCGGCACGCTGGATGCGCTGCTGCGCATCGCGCTGGCCGAGACCGGTACGGTGGCGCGCGAACCGGTGGACCTGTCGAACCTGGTGCAGAGCGTGGCCGAGCTGTACGGGCCGTTGAGCGAGGAGCGCGGCATCGCCTTCGAACAGCGCATCGATCCAGCCGTCACCGTGCAAGGCAATCGCCAGCTCCTGGCGCAGGCGCTGGCCAACCTGCTCGACAATGCCATCAAGTTCTGCTGCGCCGACGGCCGCGTGCGCATCGTGTTGGACCGGCTCGCCGACGGGAACGAGGTGAGCATCGCCGACACCGGCCCGGGCATCGCCGCCGACAAGCGCGAGTTGGTGCTCGGACGGCGCGTGCGCCTGGACGAGGCGCGCAGCCTGCCCGGCTCGGGCCTCGGCCTGTCGCTGGTGGCCGCGGTGGCGAAGCTTCACGGCGCGAAGCTCACGCTCGGCGATGCGCATCCGGGGCTCATCGTTACCATCAAGTTTCCGGCGTGACGCCAGCGATATCAAGTGGCATACGGATCGACCCTTGCCGATCCGGACAGCTGCGCTGGGATAATGCGAACCGAACCACCTTCTATTATTTCTTCAGCGGAGAAGCCCATGCTCAGAGCTACACTCGGTTTGGCCTTGCTTGCCTTTGCGTCCCTGACGGTGTTGGCCACCGCCCACGAACAGGATAGTGCCGCACATCATCCCGATGGCGTCGTGACTCCGAACCTCTCCCACGTCATTCCCAATATTCCCGGCAAATCGCTTGTCGCCGTTGAAGTGACCTATCCACCCGGGGGTGAGACGCGCCCGCATCACCATGCCCGATCCGCTTTCATCTACGGGTACGTGGTGTCCGGCAGCATCCGCAGCCAGGTAAAAGGCCATCCCGAGAAGATCTACAAGGCCGGGCAGAGCTTCACCGAAAGCCCGGGCGACTATCATGTGGTGAGCGGCAACGCCAGCACGACGGAACCCGCGAAGCTGCTCGCCGTGTTCATCGTCGATACCAAAGACCAGGAGCTCACCGTTCTCGACAAATAGCTGGTTCATTTCGGAGTGGGGTCAGGGACTGGTGGGCAATAGTTGCAGCGCCTCGGCGGCCGGCAGGATGCGGATGTTGCGGAACGTGCCGAGAGTGAGCAGATCACGGTCGCGGGTGACGATCAGGACCGCGTGCGCGGCCAGCGCCGCTGCGAGTACGTCATCGTCATCCGGGTCGCGCGCTGTGGGCGGGATAGGTGCGGGCTGCTCGACGTCCGCCAAGGCGCGGTAGTCGGCTAGTAGCGAGGCGACGGAACTGTTGACCCGTAGGAGTCTGGCCGCGAACTTGGCGCGACTCAGTACGTCTTCCAGTTCGGCTAGCAGCGCGGGACTCGTGTGCAGACTGATCCGCTTCTCGCGGGCGGCATCCAAGACCGTCTTGGGCGGCCCGCCCCAGAGAAACGCGGAGACAACAGTGTTGGTGTCAGCGACGACGCGCACGTTCAGCCCGTGCGGCGGCGATCTCGGCGTCGATCTCCTGTTCGGTGAGCTTGGGCTCCAGGGCGGCGAGCTTGTCCATCGTGGCAAAGAGCCGGTCTACCTGGCCTTGCTTCATGGCCGCGCGCAGCAAGCGCTCCAATGCCTCGGAAGTCAAGAGGCCCGCGGCGCGGGCCTCTTGCGCAAGCGTATCGGGCAGCGAGACGGTAATGTTGGTCATGGGGCGCCTCCGTTGCTGCGCAGTTGGCCAAGCTACGGGAATCGTACAATCCGCTGCTACCGTCATCAAGTTCGGAAGCCCCCGCTCGGAGCTTCACACCAACGGCGGCCGGCCCCGCTTCGCTTCGTTTGCGCCAATTTTCTGACGCTGGGCCGCGAAGGCCCGTCGCGACGGCAACCACGCGCGGCTCGCGCAGTCACCCAAACCGCTGAAATTCCAGTGAATCCGGCGCCTTTTGGCGCGTGGTACGGAACTTGCTTACCACCTTCGACGCGAGATTCATCGCGCGAGGATTCGACCCATGGCAGAAGAAGCCGAGAGCGCTCCAGCCGCTGCACCCAAGCCGCCCGGGATGGGCGGCAAGATCGTCAACGCCATCGGGATATTCGTCCTGTGTCTCGGCGCGGTGGTGGCGGGCGGGTTCATCAATGCCAAGCTCCATCCGCCGCCGGAGATGAAACTCGGTGCCGACGGCAAGATCACGCCCATTGTGGTCGAGAGCAGCGGGCACGGTGAGCACGGCGAGAGCGCCAAGGCCGCCATCTACTACGCCATCGATCCACCGCTGGTGGTCAACTTCGAGGACTCGGCGGCCGTGCGCTTCTTGCAGGTCACGGTCGAGTTCATGGCGCGCGACCAGAAGGCCATCGACGGCGTGCAGAAGAACGTGCCTCTGATCCGCAACAACCTGCTGCTGCTGATCAGCAACCGCGACTACAAGACGCTGATGACGCGCGAGGGCAAGGAAAAGCTGCGCCAGGAAGCGCTCAACGAGGTGCGCAACATCACCAAGAAGGAGGGCGCGCCGCCCGTCGATGACCTGCTGTTCACCAGCTTCGTGGTGCAATGATGTCGGACACGACCCAAGCGAATGGCGCGCAGGACGCGGACGCCGTGGCGTCCGGCGAAGCGGGATCCGACGGCACCCGCGAGGCCGCCGCGGTGGCGCAGGCCGCAGCGGCGGGAGCCGGTAACGTGCTGTCCGAGGCCGAGGCGGCCGCGCTCCTGGAGGCCACCGGCGCCGGCGGAATACGTCCCTACGATATGTGCGCCCATCGCATCAATCGCATGTCCCTGCCCAACCTGGAATACGTGGCGAGAGGGTTTGCGCTGCGCGCCACATCGGCACTGGGCGCGTTGCTGGACCGCGAAGTCACGGTGCGCTTCGAGGCGCTGGATCGGCGCAAGAAAGCCGATCTGCTGGCGGCGCTCCCGAACCCGGCGCCGCTGGCGGTGCTGCGGTTGGCGCCGCTCCCCGAGCTCGGATTGCTGACCCTGGACCCCAAGCTCCTGCTGGCTCTGCTGGATGGCTTTTTCGGCGGCACCGGCAAGGTGTCCGCGGACCCGATGGCGGCGGCTTCCGGCGCGGCGCAGCGCTTCTTCGGCGTGCTGCTCAAACGCCTCACCGCCGAATTCAACGCCGCCTGGGCACCGGTGAGCGCGGTGCAGATGGAAGTGATGAAGCAGGAGCACGACGCGCGCTTCATCCAGCTCGGCGCCGCGGACGATGCCTTCCTTCTGGTGCGTTTCATCGCCGAGTTCGGCGGCACCACGGGTTCGTTCGACTGGCTGTTGTCCGAGGCGCAACTCGCGCCGATCAGGGAAATCCTGGCGGCCGACGGTAGCGCACAACGCAGCCGCGAGCAGCCGTCGTGGGCGCCGACTCTCGCGCAGGCGCTGCAGGGCGCGCAGGTGGAAATGCGCGCCGTGCTTAGGTCTGCCGAGATCAGCCTGCGCGAGCTGGTAATGCTGGCGCCGGGCGACGTGATTCCGATCGAGGCGCCCGAGCAGGCGGTGCTGATGGCGGAGGATGTACCGCTGTATCACGGACGCTTCGGCGTCTCCCAAGGCCATAACGCATTGAAGATCCTGCACGGAGCGAGCACATGAGCATGACCCAGGAAAGCAAATCCGGGGGCGCCGCGCGCGCCCAGTTCGGCGAGCTTGGTACCGGTGCCGGCGCGGCGGGCGTCGCTACGTCGGGCGTCTTCACGCCGGGCGTCGTTACGCCGGCGGGCAAGGAAATGAACATCAACCTCATTCTCGATGTGGCGGTGACGCTGTCGCTGGAGGTGGGCCGCGCGCGCATGTCGGTGCGCGATCTGCTGCAGTTGGCGCCCGGCGCCATCGTCGAGCTGGATCGTCTCGCCGGCGAGCCGCTGGATGTGCTGGTGAACGGCGTGCGCGTGGCGCGCGGCGAGGTGGTGGTGGTGAACGACAAGTTCGGCATCCGCCTCACCGACGTGGTGAGTCAGTCCGAGCGCATGGAACAGGTGCAATGAACCCGGCGCCCGCCGACACAGGACTTGCGATGCCGGCGGCGGGCCTGCTGCAGCTGACGGCCATGCTGTTGCTGGTGGTGGCGCTGATTTTCGGGATCACCTGGGTGGTGAAACGCTTTTCGCTGGTGACGCCGCGCCGCAGCCGCGCCATGAGCGTGTTGGATGAGCTGGCGCTGTCGCCGCGCGAGCGCGTGGTGCTGGTGCAGGTGGGGCAGTCGCAGCTGTTGCTTGGTGTCAGCCCCGGTGGCCTCACGACGCTCGCGCCGCTGGCCGCGCCCGTGGATCTGCCGCCGGCTGCCAACGCTCCGGGCTTTGCCGAGCGGTTGCGAGAGCTGATGCGCCGGCCCGGAGCGGATGCATGAAGCGCGGATCGGCGCTGCTGCTGATGATGGTGGTGGTGATGCTGCTGGCCGGCATGGCCGCGCCGGCCGCGGATGCGGCCGTTCCGGGCGTGGCCGGCGTCGCGGCGCGTGCCGCGGATACCGCCGTCTCCGGCCTCGCCGGCGCGGCCCTGCCCGCCTTGACCGTGAAGACCGGTGCCGCGGGTGCGCAGACCTATTCGCTCACCTTCCAGATCCTGATCCTGATGACGGTGCTGACGTTGCTGCCCGCCATCCTGCTGTCGATGACCGCCTTCACCCGCATCATCATCGTGCTGTCCATTCTGCGCCAGGCGTTGGGGCTGTCGCAGACGCCGCCGAACCAGGTGCTCACCGGTCTTGCGCTGTTCCTCACCGTGTTCGTGATGAGCTCGGCGCTGAACCAGTGCTTCGCCGACGGTATCAAACCCTATCTGGACGGCCAACTCGCCGGCGAAGTGGCGCTCGAGCGCAGCATCGCGCCGCTGAAACGTTTCATGATGGCGCAGACGCGCGAACGCGATCTTGCGCTGTTCACCAAGCTGTCGGGCAAGGCTTCGTTCAAGAGTCCGGAGGAGGTACCCCTGTCGGTGCTCATGCCCACGTTCCTGAGCAGCGAGCTGAAGACCGCCTTCCAGATCGGCTTCATGGTGTTCATTCCCTTCCTGGTCATCGACCTGGTGGTGGCCAGCGTGCTGATGTCCATGGGCATGATGATGCTCTCGCCCATGCTGGTGTCGCTGCCGTTCAAGATCATGCTGTTCGTGCTGGTGGACGGCTGGACGTTGCTGCTGGGGACGCTCGCGTCGAGCTTTCACCTATGACTCCCACCACCGTCATGGATCTCGGCCACCAGGCCCTGATCGTCACCTCGATGATCGCCGCGCCGCTCCTGCTGGTGGCGCTGATCGCGGGTCTGCTCATCGGCATCCTGCAGGCGGCCACCCAGATCAACGAGGCCACGCTGAGCTTCATCCCCAAGCTCCTGATGCTGGTGTTGACCCTGCTGGTGGCGGGCCCGTGGATGCTGCGCGTGCTGGTCGACTACACCCACGACCTGTACGCCAACATACCGGCGGTGATCGGCTGAGCGCCTCATGGCGGTGCGCGAACTTGGCATCGATGCGGGCGAAATCGCCGCGCAGGCGCTGCGCATCTGGTGGCCGCTGCTGCGCGTGGGCGGATTCATGCTGGTGGCGCCGGTAGTGGGCTCCGCCACCGTGCCGCGTACCGCGCGCATCCTGCTGTCGGTGACGCTGGCGCTGATGCTGGCGCCGTTCGCCGCCGCGCCGCGCGAGCTCTCGATCTTTTCCGCCGCAGGCGTGCTCACGACCGCGAACCAGCTGCTGATCGGCATCGCCATCGGCCTGGTGGTGCAACTGGTGTTCGATGCCTTGGCGCTGGCCGGCCAGACCGCCTCCATGACCATGGGCTTGGGTTTCGCCACGCTGGTCGATCCGCAACGCGGCGCCAACACGGCCGTGCTGGGCCAGATGTTCACCATTTTCGGCACGCTGGTGTACCTGTCGGTGAACGGCCACTTGCGGCTGATCGGCACGCTGGCCCACAGCTTCCAGACCATGCCGGTGGGCGCGGAGGTCATCGGTCGCGATTTCTTCGGCGCCGTGTCGGGCTGGGGGGCGCGCGTGTTCGAATCCGGCCTGCTGATCGCGTTGCCGGTGACCGTGGCGCTGGTCGTCGTCAACCTGGCCCTGGGCGTGGTGACACGCGCGGCGCCGCAGCTGAACCTGTTCGGCATCGGCTTTCCCATCACCATGATGGCGGGCTTCTTCGCGCTGATCGCCGGGCTCGACAGCCTGATCGGCGGCATGCTCAACCTGTTGCAGGATGCGCTGACCACGGCGGTTGACCTGGTCGGCGGGGGCGCGCGCTGATGGCCGAGTCCGAGGACAGCGAGCGCACCGAAGAGCCTTCGCAACGACGCCTGCAACAGGCGCGCGAACGCGGCCAGATACCGCGCTCGCGCGAGCTGACCAATTTCGCCACCATGATCGGCGGGAGCCTGGCGTTGCTGGCGATGGGCTCCTCGCTCCCGGCAAGCCTGATGGGCATCATGCGCCGCTCGCTCGCCCTGGATGCGGCTCTACTCGCCGATTCGTCTTCGATGTCGCGGATGCTGGGCTCCCAGGCCCTGCAAGCCGTGCTGGCGCTGCTGCCGCTGTTCGCGGCGCTCATCGTGCTGGTGCTGCTGGCGGCGATGGCGCTGGGCGGATGGAACGTGAGTGCGCGAGCGATTCAACCGGACTTTTCCCGCCTGAGTCCGCTGGCGGGATTCAAGCGCATGTTCGGGTTGCACGGCTGGAGCGAGCTGGGCAAGGCCCTGCTCAAGTTTCTGGTGGTGGGCGGCGTATGCGCCTGCGTGGTGTGGTGGCTGTTCGCCGACGTGCTGCGTTTGTCGGCGATGGCCCCGCGCAGCGCCATCGGCCACGCCGCGGCGCTCCTGTCGCGCGCCTTCGTCTGGCTGTGCGCTGCGCTGGTGGTGATCGCGGCGGTAGACGTGCCGCTGCAGCTGTACCAGTACAAGCGTTCACTGAAAATGAGCCGGCACGAGCTGCGCGAGGAGGCCAAGGAAACCGACGGCCGGCCGGAGGTGCGAAGCCGCATTCGCCAGATGCAACAGCAGCTGGCGCGGCGGCGCATGATGCAGGCGGTGCCGAAGGCGGACGTTGTGGTGGTCAACCCGGAGCACTTCGCCGTGGCGCTGCAGTACGAGCCCACGCGCATGCGCGCCCCGCGCGTGGTTGCCAAGGGCGTGGACCTCATCGCGTTGAACATCCGTCGCATCGCCGAGCAGCATCGCGTGCCGGTGTTCGAGTCGCCGAAGCTGGCGCGCGCCCTGTACCGCAGCACCGACCTGAACGAGGAAATTCCTTCCGGTTTGTACCTGGCGGTGGCGCAGGTGCTCTCCTACCTGTTCCGCATCAAGAGTCTCAACCCGACGCTGGCGGCGCGCATGGCGCGGCCCGATCCCACCGTCGGCGATGAGTTCGACGTCTCATGAGCGCGCGCAGCGTCGGATTGAGTCTGTCAGAGTTCGCGCGCAACGGCCTGGGCGTGCCGCTCCTGGTCATGGTGATGCTGGCCATGATGGTGCTGCCGCTGCCGCCGGTGCTGCTCGACCTGTTGTTCACCTTCAACATCTCGCTCTCGCTGGTCATCCTGCTGGCGGTGATCTACGTGCGCCGCGCGCTGGAATTCGCGGCTTTTCCCACCGTGCTGCTGGCTGCCACCCTGCTGCGCCTGGCCTTGAACGTGGCTTCCACGCGCGTGGTGCTGATCAACGGCCACACCGGTTCGCACGCCGCCGGGCACGTGATCGCGGCCTTCGGCGAATTCGTGGTGGGCGGCAATTACGCGGTGGGATTGGTGGTGTTCATCGTGCTGGTGATCATCAATTTCGTGGTCATCACCAAGGGCGCGGGCCGCATTTCCGAGGTCAGCGCGCGCTTTACCCTGGATGCCATGCCGGGCAAGCAGATGGCGATCGATGCCGATCTGAACGCCGGCATCATCACCCAGGCCGACGCCATCACCCGCCGCCAGGAGATTCGCGAGGAAGCCGATTTCTACGGCGCCATGGACGGCGCCGGCAAGTTCGTGCGCGGTGATGCGGTGGCCGGCATCCTGATCGTGTTCATCAACCTGTTCGGCGGCACCATCATCGGCGCCTCGCAGCACAACCTGGCGCTGGCCGATGCCGGCAAGACCTACGCGCTGCTCACCATCGGCGATGGTCTGGTGGCGCAGATCCCCTCGCTCCTGCTGTCGGTGGCGGTGGCGGTGCTGGTCACGCGCGTCTCGCGGCCGCACGACATGAGCCAGCAGATCATGTCGCAGGTGCTGGGTCAGCCGCGGGCGCTGGCCATTACCGGCGGTATCCTGGGGATCTTGGGCATGATCCCCGGCATGCCGAACCTCGTATTTTTGAGCGTCGCGGCGCTGTGCGGCTACGGTGCTTTCGCTCTGAACAAGGCGCGGGCGGCGCAGAAACAGGCCAAACCCGAGACCCCGACCGCGGCCGCGCCGGCGCCGGAGAACCGCGAGCTGTCCTGGGACGACGTGGAGCCGGTGGATCTCATCGGCCTGGAAGTCGGTTACCGGCTGATCCCGCTGGTGGACCGCAACCAGGGCGGGGAGCTGATGGCGCGCATCAAGGGCGTGCGCAAGAAGCTGTCGGAGGAACTGGGTTTCCTGGTGCAGGCCGTGCACATCCGCGACAACCTGGAGCTGGCGCCGAACTCCTATCGCATCACGCTGCTCGGCGCGCCGGTGGGCGAGGCTGAGGTGTTCCCCGACCGGGAACTCGCCATCAATCCCGGCGGCGTCACCGGCACGCTGCCCGGCACCGTCACCAAGGACCCGGCCTTCGGCATGGATGCGGTGTGGATCGACAAGACGCGGCGCGAGCAGGCGCAGAGCCAGGGCTTCACGGTGGTGGATGCCAGCAGCGTGATCGCCACGCACCTGAGCCACCTGCTGCAAACCCACGCGCATGAACTGCTCGGCCATGAAGAAGTGCAGCAGCTGCTCAATCGGCTGGCCAAGACCACGCCCAAGCTGGTCGAGGACCTGGTGCCCAAGCTCCTGCCGATGAGCGTGGTGGTCAAGGTGCTGCAGAGCCTGCTGCAGGAACGCATCCCGATCCGCAACCTGCGCAGCATCTGCGAAACCCTGGCCGAGCACGCGGCCAAGACTCAGGACGCAGCGGCGCTGGTGGCAGCGGTGCGCGTCGCGCTGGGCCGCAGCATCGTGCAGCAGATCTCGGGGCTGAAGCAGGAGCTGCCGGTGATGACGCTGGACCCGCAGCTGGAGCAGATGCTGCAGGACTCGGTGGCGAGCGGCGGCGAATCTGCGCCGGGCTTCGAGCCGGGTCTTGCCGACCGCGTGCACCAGGCGATTGCCGATGGCGCAAGGCGCCAGGAGGCTTCGGGCGATGCGGCGGTGCTGCTGGTGGCGCCGAAGGTGCGGCCGTGGATCTCGCGGCTGATGCGCCACTCGGTGCCGACGTTGAGCGTACTGGCCTACAACGAAATTCCGGAGAACCGGCGTATCCGCGTGGTTGCCGCGGTGGGCCGCTGATGAGCAGGTGAGGTGAGCATGAAAATCAAGCGATACACGGCGGCCAGCATGCGCGATGCACTGGCTCTGATCCGCGCCGAGCAGGGCGAGGAGGCGGTAATTCTGTCCTCGCGTCGGCTCGAGGAGGGCGTGGAAGTGGTCTCCGCCGTGGACTACGACCCCACGCTCATGGCGCAGGGCGCGCGGCCGAGCCTGGCGACCGTGGCTGCGGGCGATGCGGCCGCCGGGGTTCCCGCCGACGCGACGTTGGCCAGTGACGCCGCGACCGCCCGCCGGCGCCGCGGCAGCTTGTTCTTCGAGCCGCCGGAGACGAGCGACGCGGATGCCGCCTACTCGCGGCTGCAGCGCGAGCTCAAGGACATGCGCCGCCTGCTGGAAAGCGAGCTGGCGGCGATGGGCTGGAAAAACCGCTGCGAGACGAATCCGTTCAACGCGCGGGTGCTGGAGGAATTGGTGGCGCTGGACATCGCGCCGGACGTGGCGCAGGCGCTGGCGCGGCATTTGCCGCGGCGTACGAATGCGAACAATCCCGAGCACATTCCCCTGGCGCTGCTGATGAAGCATCTACCGGTGGTGGCCGACGACATCGCCGATGCGGGTGGCGTGGTGGCGGTGGTCGGGCCCACCGGCGTTGGCAAGACCACCACGCTCGCCAAGCTCGCCACGCGCTGGTGCCTGCGCCATGGCAACCAGGATCTGGCCCTGGTCAGCACCGACGGCTATCGCATCGGCGCGCGTGATCAGCTGCTGACTTATGCGCGCATTCTCGACGTGCCCATGCACACGGCCGAGGGCGGCCGGCAGTTGGCGCAGGTGCTGGCGCGCCTGCAGGACAAGCGCCTGGTGCTGGTTGATACCGCCGGCATGAGCCAGCGCGATGCGCGCGTTCCCGCGCAGCTCGATGCGCTGCGGCTGGGACTTGCCAAGGCGCGCGTGCTGCTGGCGGTGCCGGCCGGCGGCGAGCCGCGCGCGGTGGATGAGACCTTGAGAGCCTACGCGCGCGTCGCGCCGCAGGCCTGCGTGCTCACCAAGATCGACGAGGCGGCGAGCCTGGGCGCCTCGCTGTCGGCGGTGCTGCGGCGCAAGCTCCCCATCGCCTGGCTGTGCGATGGCCAGCGCGTACCGGAGGATTTGCACGCAGCGCTCCCCAAACGGCTATGGCTGCTGCGCACGGCGCTGGCGCTGAAGGAGCGTGCGGCGGCGCCGCGCGATGCAGCCTACATGGAGCGCAACTTCGGACGGGTGCAGGCTCATGCGTGATTTCGATTTTCATCGCACCCAGGCCGGCGGCATGGCGCGGCTCCGGGACTCGCGTCCCGTCAAGGTCATCGCCGTCACCGGCGGCAAGGGCGGCGTGGGCAAAACCACGGTGTCGGCCAACCTCGCGTTGTCGATCGCCGCGCGCGGCCGCGAGGTCATGTTGGTGGACGCCGACTTTGGCCTTGCCAACGTGGACGTGGTGCTGGGGTTGCACACGCGCTTCCACCTGGGCCACGTGCTCAAGGGCGACTGCTCTCTGGAAGATGCCATCGTCACCGGCCCGCGCGGTCTGCAGGTAGTCCCGGCGGCCTCGGGTCTTGCGCACATGGCGAACCTCTCCTGTGCGGAGAGCGCCGGTTTGATCCGTGCCTTCAGCGATTTGTATCACCGCATCGATGTGATGGTGATCGACACCGCCGCCGGCCTGCACGACAGCGTGGTGAGCTTCACGCGCGCCGCGCATCACGTGCTCATCGTGGTGTGCGACGAGCCGGCCTCGATCACCGATGCCTACGCGCTCATCAAGGTGCTGTCCCGCCAGCACGGCGTGTCGCGCTTCCAGATCCTCGCGAGCCAGACGCGCCGGGCGGGCGAGGGTCTGGAGCTGTTTCAGAAAATCGCCCGAGTCTGTGACCGGTTTCTCAATGTGACGCTCGAGTTCGCGGGCTCGGTGCCGTTCGACGATTACCTGCGTCGCGCGGTGCAGCAGCAGGCGGCCGTGGTCGAGGCCTTCCCCAGTTCGCAGTCCGCCGGCGCATTCAAGAATCTGGCCCTCAAGGCCGATAAGTGGTCAGTGCCCCAAGGGGCACGCGGCCATCTTGAGTTTTTCGTCGAGCGCCTGGTCGGGGCACGGAGTGGTCCTTCAGCGGTATTGCAATGAGAGCAAGCACACAGTATTCGAATCAACGACAACGCACCGTCTCCGCCGCCGGCGATGATGTTTCCGTGGACCAGATCCCGCAGCAGGAGCTGGTGATCCGCCATGCCGACCTGGTCAAACGCATCGCTTATCATCTGGTCAGCCGCATGCCGCCCAACGTGGAGGTGGACGATCTGATCCAGGCCGGCATGATCGGCCTGCTGGACGCGGCCAAGCACTACTCCAGCACCAAGGGCGCGAATTTCGAAACCTATGCCGGCATCCGCATCCGCGGCGCGATGCTCGACGAGGTGCGCAAGTCCGCCTGGACGCCGCGTTCGGTGCACCGGAACATGCGCGAAATGGCCGACGTGGTGCGCCAGCTGGAAAACGAGCAGGGCCACGATGCGCGAGCGGCCGACGTCGCCGCACGGCTCAACCTGACGCTTGCGGAGTATCACAAGCTGGTGCTGGACGCGGCCAGCTGTCGGCTGTTCAGCTTCGACCAGATGGGCTCCAGCGACGATGACGCGAGCCCCGCGGACCATGCGCGCGACGAGCGACCGGGTCCGTTCGAGGACATCGAGCAGGCAGGGTTTCGCGAGGCGCTGGCGGGAGCCATCGAAAATCTGCCCGAGCGGGAAAAGATGGTGCTCGCGTTGTACTACGACGATGAGCTGAACCTGCGCGAGATCGGCGAGGTGCTGGAAGTATCCGAGTCGCGTGTTTGCCAGATCCACGGCCAGGCGCTGGTGCGCCTGCGCGCGCGCCTGTCCGAATGGCTGCAGGCGGGTTGATCGACCGTGGATTTCCTGAGCCTCATCAGTCTGGTGCTGTCGGCGATCGCCATCGTCGGCGGCGCGATCCTGAAAGGCAGCAGCGCCGGCGCGCTGGTGGGCTCGGCCGCCTTCGTCATCGTGGTGATCGGCACCTTTGCCGCCAGCCTGATGCAGACGCCGCTCCCCACGTTCATCCGCGGCTGGAAAATCGCCGGCTGGGTGTTCAAGCCTCCGCCGGTCAATCCCGAGGCGCTGATCGAAAAGATCGTGGAGTGGAGCAACGTGGCTCGCAAGCAGGGCCTGCTTGGCCTGGAGTCGGCGGTGGAAAAGGAGGAAGACCCGTTTCTGAAGAAGGGGCTGCAATCGCTGGTCGACGGCGGTGAGCCCGATGCCATCCGCTCCACCCTGGAAGTGGAGCTGGATACCATGGAGCATTTCGACACCCAGGCCGCCAAGATGTTCGAGGGCATGGGTGTGTACTCGCCCACGCTAGGCATCATCGGCGCGGTCATGGGCCTGATGGCGGTGATGCAGAATCTCGCCGATCCTTCCAAGCTCGGCCACGGCATCGCCGCGGCGTTCGTCGCCACTATCTACGGCATCGGTTTCGCGAATCTGCTGTTTCTGCCCATGGGCAACAAGCTCAAGGCCATCGTGCACGGCCAGACGCAGATCCGGGTGATGGCGATCGAGGGTCTGATCGCCATCGCGCAGGGCGAGAATCCGCGCAACATCGAGACCAAACTCAAAGGCTACGTCCACCACTGATCCGCATCCGGCCATGGCTCGAAAAAAGAAACACGAGGAACATGTGAACGCGGAGGCGTGGGCCATCCCCTACGGGGATTTGGTCACGCTGCTGCTGGCGCTGTTCGTGGTGATGTATGCCATGTCCTCGGTGAACGAGGGCAAGTACCGCATCCTGTCCGATTCGCTGGTGGCGGCGTTTCGTGGCACGCCCAAGACCGTTACGCCGGTGAACATCGGCGACAAGAAACCCGCCGGCCAGGACAAGCGCATGCTGGGCGAGAAACCTACCACCTTGATGAAAGTGGGCGTGAACAACATGCAGCAGGTGCTGGCGCTCGCAGGTCCAGAATCGCATGGACACGGCACCGGCGTGCTGGAAGGCGGCGAGGCGACACTGGCGCGCATGGAAAGAGAAGTGCAGAAGGCCATGCAGGAACTCATCGATGCGCGTCTGGTGACGGTGCGGCACGAGAACCTGGGGTTGGTGGTGGAAATCAACACCGACATCCTGTTTCCCAGCGGCGCGGCCGCCTTCACGCCCAAGGCGGCGCCGGTGCTCGACCGGCTGGCCAAGGTGCTGCAGCCTTTTCCCAATGCCATCCGCGTCGAGGGTCACACTGATGACCGGCCGATCAGGACCGCGGCGTTTCCCTCCAACTGGGAGCTGTCGGCGGCGCGCGCCGCCTCGGTGGTGCACCAGTTCACCCGCGCTGGCCTCGACCCGCTGCGCCTGGAAATCGTCGGCTTCGGCGAATATCGGCCGCGCAAGCCCAACACCACGGACGAGGGCCGCAACGCCAACCGCCGCGTGGCCATTTTGATCCTGCAGGCCAAGCCGCAGGAGATGCAGCCCAATCAACCCGTGCCGGCCGGCTCACCGGCGGTGGCGCAGCTTGTCACCGCCGCCACCGCCACCGCGCAGGCCGTGGTCCCGATGGCGAACGGTGATGCCGGCAATGCCGCGGCAGCCGGCGCTGCAGCGGTAGCCGTGCCGCCCGCCCCACGGCCCGGAACCGTGCTGGCTGAGGGTCAAGTTCAAGCGGCTGCTGCCGAACTGAAGAATCGCTGATTCGCAAAATTCAAGGGGAAAGCGATGAGTGAAGTGGATCGACTGAGCACGTCCGGAACCTATCCGGCGTTGGCGCTGGCGGATCGCCGGCGCGCCCGCGATGAATCCCGGCCCTCGCCTTCGAGAGAGGAAGGCCGCGATACGCCGGAGCGCAAGCAAGCCCGTCCCGACGCGGGCAATACGCTGGGGGGCGCCCGTCCCGATGCCCTGATCGACGAGTACGTCTAATGGACGCGCTGCCGTGGGTGATAGCCGGGGTGGCCCTGTTCCTGGGGGCCGTCACAGTGGTGATGGTGGTGGTCATGGCCTGGCAGGTCCGTCAGCTGCAGGGCCAGCGCCGAGATCTGAGTGCGGACCTGGCCGCCGCGCTGCGCGAAATGGAACAGCTGGCGGCCATGACCGCGAAGCTGGGTATTCACATCGGGCGGGTCGAGCGCGGCTGCAGCGGACTGGCCGAACGCTTGGAAATCATGGAGTTGCGTAACGAAAGCCGCTCCTTCGACCGCGCCATCGCCTCGGCCCGGCGCGGTGCGGATCCGGTGCGCTTGGAGCGCCAGTTCGGCCTCAGCCAGACCGAAGCGGGATTGGTGACCTTGCTGCATGGCGCCCAGCGCCGGCTCCAAGACCCGCGCGGTCCGGTTCAAGACGTCGCCCGCTCTTAGTATCGCCACGCTGCCCCCTGACGCGCTCAAGCGCTAGCTTCCACCGGGGTGCGGCGTCTGGCCTCGTTGGCAGCAACGGGTCCGCCGCCAGCCTTACCGGGCGCCATGGGCATGACTGCCCACGGCCCAAAGCTTGCATTCTCATTGACAGGCTGCCGGACGCATCGCAAAATA
>JAFEGC010000160.1 GCA_018240265.1 Pseudomonadota bacterium
CGCCGCCGAGAACGGCGTCGGCATCCACGAAATGAAGCGGTATCTGGTGGAGACGGACCTTACGGAGTGGGCGCCGCTCCTGGCCTGGCTCAAGGCCAAGGAGGCGCTGATCAAGGAAAACCCGGGGACCCAGGACGACAGCCTGCCGATCGCCACCGCGCTGCCGGAGTCGGCTTAGGCCGGCGGGCCGGGCGGGCTGTGCCGCCCTGCGCCTAACCGACGTCCAGCTCGCGGCGCCGCTCCGTGCCACGCGCCTTCATCTCGAGCGCGATGCCGCCGGGCACCGCTTTCTTCGCCGCGCCAGCGGCGAAGCGCCAGCGCATCCTAGCGCTTGCGATCCTTGTCGTCCCAATCGCCACGAATCTTGTCGGCCCAGTTCTTGTAGCTGTGCCAGTTGTACAGGCTCTTGGTGATGGCGGCGTGACGGCCCGTGCCCTTGTGACCGCGCATCACCCAACTGCCGAGCGGATCGTTCGGATCGCGATCGCTGTTGACGCGGCGATCCACTGCAGCCAAACGGTCCGGAATCTTGGTGTCGTTCATGTGATGTTGCCTTCGCGTCGATGGCGAAAACGTTAAGACCTGGACGCCTGTTGCCGAAGGAACTGGGTCACATGCATTCGCGGGTCAAAATGGCCATGCGCTGCGCTCTGGGATGCGCATCTCTCATTTCACCTCTGTAAGTTAAATGACGGTTTGGCGCCGAGTATTTCGGCTTACCAACTTTGACCACGGCCGCCAGATCTGGCCACGGCCTGTGCCTAGCAAGTGCTTAGTGGGCGCAGGCCTTATCGCAACTCGACGGCAATGAACGGACGGTTACGCAATGAGCCGATAGCAGGGTTTATATTCAGCGCCCGCAATTTTCATGCGCCCCTGCGCGATGAAGGAACGTAGCAGATCGTCCAGCGGACCCATGATGTGGGGGTCGCCGGCCAGTTCGAACGGACCGTGCTTTTCGATGGCGGCAACCCCGTATTCCTTGACGTTGCCGGCGACGATGCCGGAAAACGCGCGGCGCAGATCGGCGGCGCGCGCGTGCACCGGCCCGTCCAGCGTGAGGTTCAGCGCGCGCATGGAACGGTGCGACACTTCGAAGGGCAGCTGGAATTCCGGGGGTACTTTCAACAGCCAGTTGAAGCTGTACGAATCGCTCTGGCGCCGCCGGAATTCGCGCACGCTCTCCAGGCCTTCCACCATCGCCCGGCCTACGCCGGCCGGATCGTTGACGAGAATGCGGTACAACGACTGCGCCTGACTGCCCAGGGTCCGCCCGATGAACTCGTGGATTTTCTGGAAGTACTCGGCCGAGTCGGCCGGCCCGGTGAACACCACCGGAAAGGGTATTTCACGGTTGGCCGGGTCCAGCAGGATGCCCAGCAGGTACAAGACTTCCTCCGCCGTGCCCACGCCGCCGGGGAACACCACGATGCCGTGACCCACGCGCACGAAGGCCTCCAGGCGCTTCTCGATGTCCGGCATGATCACCAGCTGGCTGACGATGGGGTTGGGCGGCTCGGCGGCGATGATGCCGGGCTCGGTGATACCCAAGCTGCGGCCGTTGAAAACGCGCTGCTTGGAGTGGCCGATGGTGGCGCCCTTCATCGGACCCTTCATCGCGCCCGGACCGCAGCCCGTGCACACGTCCAGGCCCCGCAGGCCCAGTTCGTAACCCACCGCCTTGGTGTAGTCGTATTCATGCCGGTGAATGGAATGCCCGCCCCAGCACACCACCAGGCTGGGGCGCATGTTGTGCTCCAGCACCCGTGCGTTGCGCAGGATGTGAAATACCGCGTTGGTGATGCTCGCCGAGGAGCTCAGGTCGAAGCGGCCGTCCATGACCTCGTTGGAAATGAACACCACGTCGCGCAACACCGCGAACAGCTGTTCCTTGATGCCGCGGATCATCTGCCCGTCGACGAAGGCCGCGGCCGGCGCATTGCGGATCTCCAGCTTGATGCCCCAGGCCTGGCGCACGATGCGCAGATCGAAGTTCTTGTATTTTTCGAATATCACGCGCGCATCGTCGATGCTGCTGCCGGAATTGAGCACCGCCAGCGCGCATTTGCGAAACAGTGGATACATGCCGCCCTGCCCCGAATCCAGGAGTTTTGCGATTTCCTGCTGCGACAGTTGTTCCAGGCTCCCCTTGGGTGCAACACGAGCATCGACCAGCTCGGTCGAGGTAATGGACGTTTCCACGGGAATTCCTTAAGGGAAGATGTCGATGGGGGTATTGTCCTGCGTACGCATCCACACCTCCACCATGTCCGAGTTCGACAGTGCGATGCAGCCGTCGGTCCAGTCGGTTTCGGCGTAGTACAGCGGCGTATGCTTGGGCACGTTCGGCAACCCGTGAATCATGATGGCGCCGCCCGGTGCCCAGCCATGCCGGTGCGCGTAACGTTCATCCTGCTTGTTCGGATACGACACCTGAATGGCCAGGAAAAAGTCGCTCCGTGTGTTGCGTCGGGACAGGAAATACCGCCCTTCCGGCGTGCGGTAGTCTTTCTCGCGCTGCTTCGGACCCTGCGGATTCAAGCCCAGGGCCACCTTGTAGGAGCCGATCAGCTGGGAGCCATGGTACAGGTACAGCTTGCGCTCGGCCTTGTGCACCACCACCCGGTCGGCCGGCACCAGTTCCTCGGCGGCCGCGCCGGACGCGAGGAACAGCGCACCCGCGAGCAGTGCCACCATGGCGATGGAACTGAAAAATTGGCCCGAGTGAAGTTTCATTGCGCAAAAATTATACCGCTTGATTGGAGCGGCGAAATCCGCACCAGTTCACTTTAATGAACCGGCGTGCAACGCATCCGCGGGGCGATATCCGGCGCGCGCGCTGGCATGGCGACGTCCGCCTCGGCAGGCCAACGTGCGGCCGGCGCGAAGCCGGCCCTACTGGCGATTGGCCTCCGCCACGCGCGGCAGGCTGATGATGTTGCCGGCGTGCAGATCGTCGAAATCGACGCGGGGGTTATACTGATAAATCAGCCAAGCGGGGATGTCGGGCCGCGCCTGGCGGATAGTCCACAGCGACTCGCCCTTCTTGATCACGTAATTCTCCGTGCCGCTGATGCGGTGCGCGGCGAAGTACTCATCCTGCAGACCGCGGTGATAGGCACGGCGCGCGGTCTCGAAGCGCGCCACATCGGCCTGCGGGATAGGGAGCTTTAGCTTGCGGCCCATGCTCACCGAGGCGCCGCGCCGCAGACGGTTGGCCGCGCGCAGCTTGTTGATGTCGATGCCCGACCAGTTGGCGTAATGCCCCAGCGTCTCCTCGGCCTGCACCACGATGGTCTGGTTCCGCCCCACCGAGTAGTCGGCTGGATCGGCGCTGGCCTTGGGCAGAGACTCGGTGAACACGGAGGCGACCTCCAGGCCGGGCAGCTCCGTCGGCGGCGGAGGCGAGGCTGTCTCCGGCTTTGCTTCCAACCCCGGGGCGGGCGGCGGCGTTCCGGGCGTGTGCGCGGTGAAGGCGGCGACTTTTGCCGCAGGCGCGGCGGACGCTGCGGCCAGCGCTGGCGCTGGGGTCGCGGCCGTGGGCATTGCCGTGGGGCCCGCCGCCGGCGGTGTGGCGGGGGCCGCGGCGGCCACCAGCACCGGCGCCGGCGCGCCGGCCCGTGTATCGGGCATGGGCAGATGCACCAGCTGACCGCGCTTCAGGGCGGCTGCGTGGCTCAGACCATTGGCCGCCAGCAGCCGCTCAAGACCAAAGCCACCGCGCCGCGCGATGCTCTGCAGGGTATCGCCACGCCGCGCACGATAACGCTCCTCGCTCCGCTGCGCGAGATAGCGTTGATTGAGCGGAATGCGCGCCAGCGCCGCCTCGATCTGCTCCTTGCCCACCGCGCCCGGCAGGCGCAGCGCATAACCACGCGGCACGAAGCGCGCACCGCCCCAGATCGGCGGCCGCAACGCCGGATTGAGCGCCCGCATCGCGCCCAGATCGACCTTGAAGGCGGAGGTCAGGGTGTGGACGGGCACGTAATCGGGCAGCTCCACCGTAGTGCTTTCCGCATCCGGTTGCTTTGGTATGCGGCCGAAATATTTTTCGGCGTGGCGATCCACTTCCAGCGCCGCGAGAAAGGCAACGTAGAAATTGCGCGAGGCGAAACCAAACGTGGCGCCGTTGTAACGGCGCACGATGGTGGCGATGCTGCTGCTGCCCAGGTCGGTCTGCGCCTTCAGCAACCCGCCGGGCCCGTGGTTGTACGCGGTGATGGCCAGCGGCCAACTGCCCAGTAGCCGGTAGTTGTACAGCATCAGGTTGGCGGCCGCCTCCGTGGCCGTGAACGGATCCAGGCGTTCATCCACCAGCGAATCCACGCGCATGTAGCGGCGCGCCGTGGAGGGCATGAACTGCCACAGGCCGGCCGCTCCCACCTTCGAATAGGCCGCCGGGTTGAACGAGGACTCCACATGCGGCAGGGCCGCGACCTCGGCCGGCACGCCGCGCGCCGCCAGGGTGCGCGCGATGTGCGCCTCCCAGATGCCGGCGCGCGTCAACCCTTCGCGGAAGCGGTTGGCCTGGCCGAGCTGGAAGCGCACGTGATCGCGGGCATCGTTGAACACGGCGGGCGATGCGGATGAGCCGAAGGCCTCGTAGATGCGCCGCTCCTCGGCATCGAGCTGGGCGGTGTCGCCCGCGGCGAAGCGGGCGAGCAGCGCGCGGTAGTGATCTTTTTTCTGATCGATGATCCGCGCCCGCTGGCGCAGCGCCAGCTGCGGATCGAAGCTCAGCTTTTCGTAGATGACGCCCAGGTTCCAGTCATCGTGCAGCAGTCCCTGGTCGGTGGTGACCTCGGTGTAGATGCGGATCCAGAACTGCACGTCGCGCTCCAGCTCCGCCGGGCGCTCGAAGGGCGATTCGGGGGGCACGGCGGGGCCCGGAGCGGCGGGCCCGGTAGCGGGCGGCATAGCGACGCCCGCTGCACCGACATCCGGCGTGGTGGCACTGGGCGTGGGGACCGAGGGCGCGGCAGTCTCTGCCGCGACGCTCGCCTGCGTAGCGCCGGGCGCACCGGCACTTGACGCGGGTGCGCTTCGCGCCACGGCTGGCATCGCCACGCCGGAGGCCGCCGCGCCGAGCAGCAGCGCCGCCGGCGGCAGCCAGGCCAACAGCTGGGACGACCTCGGTCGCCGGGGCCGGCGCGCCAACCGTCTCAACTCAGCCGCACTTCGACTCGCCACAATTCAGACAGGTCATGCAGCCGTCCATCATCACCACGGCCGCCGTGCTGCACTTGTTGCATAGCTGCGCACCTTCGGGGAAATGCGATTTGGAGAACGCGTCGGCCTGCTTGCTGCGCGCCTCGAATTCGGCACGCTTCTCCTCCACCAGTTTGCGCTGGTGCTCATCCAGCTCCGGGCGCTTCAGCATGCCGATGGATTGCAGGTGGCGCTCGATCACGTGGCCGAGTTCGGCAATGGTCGAGGGCATGAACTTGCCGCCCGGCTGCCAATAGCCGCCGCGCGGATCGAACACCGCCTTCAGCTCATCCACCAGGAAGGTGACGTCGCCGCCCTTGCGAAACACCGCCGAGATGACCCGCGTGAGGGCCACGATCCACTGGAAATGATCCAGGTTCTTGGTGTTGATGAACACCTCGAACGGCCGGCGCTGTTCGTGCGGCGTGCCCTCGTTGAGGATGATGTCGTTGATGGTCACGTACATGGCGTGATCCGACACCGGCGTCTTGATCTTGTAGGTGGAGCCGATGAGCACATCGGGACGCTCGAGCTTCTCGTGCATCCAGATGACATTGTCCTCGGACTTGGGAGCGACGACCAGTACGGGGGCAACGCCCGGCGTAGCGACGCCCGCCGCGCCGCCGCCCGATGCGTCCTCGCCCGCCGGGGCCTGCACGCGATACTTGGCGATTTTCTTGTCGATCTTGATGGTGGACATGGTCAGAATTTCCCGTAATAGCCTTCTTTCAGCGCATCGAACAAGTTGGCGGCCGAGTGCAGCTCGCCATCGTACTCGATCTGGTCATCGCCGCGCGCCTTGACCTCGGTGCCATCCTCCAGGGTGAACACGTAGGTGGTGTTCTTGAGATCCTGCTCCTTCACCAGCACACCCTGGAAGGCCTCGGGGTTGAAACGAAACGTGGTGCAACCTTTGAGCCCCTGCTCGTAGGCGTACAGGTAGATGTCCTTGAAATCCTCGTACGGGTAGTTGGTGGGCACGTTGGCCGTCTTGGAAATGGAGGAATCCACCCAGATCTGCGCCGCCGCCTGGATATCCACGTGCTCCTTCGGACCGATGTCGTCGGCGGAGATGAAATACTCGGGGAGCTTTTCGCCCGGCGCGGTGGAATTGGGCATGGCGTGCGGATTCACCAGCTCGCGGTAGGCCAGCAGCTCGTAGGAAAAGACGTCGATCTTTTCCTTGGACTTCTTGCCGTTGCGGATCACGTTGCGGAAATAGTGATGCGCGAAGGAAGGCTCGATGCCGTTCGAGGCGTTGTTGGCCAGCGACAGCGAGATGGTGCCGGTGGGCGCGATGGAGGTGTGATGCGTGAAGCGCGCGCCCACCTCGGCGAGATCGTCCACCAGCTCCGGCGCGGCCTCGGCGATGCGCTGCATGTAGCGGCTGTAGCGCGCGTGCAGCACGCGCCCCGCGATGCGCGCGCCCTCGCGC